>CAYVGN010000455.1:0-2522 GCA_964451215.1 uncultured Acidobacteriota bacterium | reverse complement strand
GCGGCAGGGCGATGGCGCCGAAGCCGAAGAAGATGCCGAGCAGGTTCAGGGCCGCACCGCGCTCCTCGGCGTACGTGTCGGAAACCAGCGCGTTGGCGCCGGTGTTCAGGCCTCCACCGCCCAGCCCAGCGACAAACACCGAAACAGCGACCTCCCAGACCAGGCCCGCGCGGGAAAGCCCCAGCAGTCCCGCCGCGAACAGCAGTGAGCTGGCGAGCAGCACCGGGCGCGTCCCGAAGCGGTCCAGCGCCGCCCCGCTGGATACCAGCGCCAGGAACATGCCGAAGTTCATCACCAGGAAGATGTCGGCGGCGCGGGCCGGATCCAGGCGCACACGCTCGGCCAGGGGCAGCAGAATTGCGCCGAGCAAGGCCATCACCGTGCCGAACAGGAAGATGGCGGCCGCGGCCGCGGCGAACAAACGCGGCCGCGAAGCGGTGGCCCGCTGGTCGCTCCACCGCGGACCCGCCTCAGTCCCCGCCATGGGCAGCCTGCCTCTTCATCACGCGCGCGTATTCTTCAAACACCCGGAGGTTGTGGTCGGGGGCAACGTCCGGCACATTGGGAGAGACAAACACAGGGAGGGAGATGCCATGGCGTGACAGTTCCTGCGCCACTTCCGCCACCAGCGCCATCGCGATCAGCACCGCCGCGGCCGTTGAGCCGGCCGCCACCTTGTGCGGCCAGCCTTCCACCGCAACCAGGGCATCCTCGGGCGGCACGCAGTTGTCGATCACCACATCGGCGTGTTCCGCCAGTTTCGGCTGATTCGCCGCGCAGGTCACCGCAACGACCTGCAGCCCCCTCCGGCGACATTCCCGGGCCATCTCCACGGGAACGGCGTTCCTGCCGCCGTGCGAGAATACCACCATGGCATCGCCCCTAGCCACCGGCTGGGACTCGAGGATAACCGCGGCGTAGCCCTCCTGGCGCTCCAGCCAGAGCAGTTCCTTCACGCCGCCCGGCCCCAGGACGTTCCACCACATCAGCCGCGGATCCATCAGCGGGTGGAACCCCGGAAAGCTGCCATAGCGGGGGAAAACGTCGAGCACGGGGATGACCGAGTGCCCGCTGCCGAACAGGTGCACGACGCGGCCCGAGGCGATGACTTCCGCCAGCAGCCTGGCGGCCCGGGTGATCGCCGGCCCCTGCGTGCACCGCAATTTCCGCAGAATTTCGGAAAAACCAGAGAAGTAGTCGTTCATGAACGAGGTGTCAGGTGTCAGGTGTTAAGTGTTAGGCGCTTGGTGCGCCGACATCAACAAGATTTCGTCGCTCTTAGGGCCCCTCCGAGAGCGCGTTTGCGCATTTTGTCGCAAGAACTTCAGAGTCGCGGCTCTGCTTGTGGTTGTCGGCTAACCGCTGCCACCCGGTCCCAGGCCAGGCGCGCTGCCCCCAGCAGGGGGGCACGGCCTCCCAGCCGGCTGGCCACAATGCGCACGCGGCGGGCGGCCAGGGGCTGGGCCCAGCGAAGGGCCGTGCGGCGCAGCGGCGCCAGCAATGCTTCCCCCGACGCACCCACGCCACCGCCCAGCACAACCACCTGCGGGTTAAGCAGGCTGATGATGTCCGCCACAGCCAGACCGAGAAAAAAGGCAGCGTGTTCGATCACGGTCCGGGCCTGGTGGCTACCGCGACGCACGGCAATGAGCACGTCGCGCGCCGTCATAGTTGGGCGGCCCAGCCGGGCAGCACCGGCCGCGCCAATGGCCGGGCCCGCCGCTATGCTTTCCAGAAACGTAGCGCCCGGGGCGCCGCGGCGACCACCGGGCACAGGGAAGACCAGCCAGCCCGCGCATCCGGAAAGCTCGTCGGCACCCCGCACCAATCGCCCGCCGGCAAGAATCCCGGCACCGATGCCAGTCCCCACGATCAGGTAAACGGCATCGGTAGCGCCCCGGGCCGCGCCGCGCCAGGCTTCGCCCACCACCGAAGCGTTGCGGTCGCTTTCCACCACCACGGGCAGGCCTGTAGCGCAGGACAGACGCCGGGCCACGGGCACTCGGGTCCATCCGGGGAGGTTAGGAGCCCAGACGGTGCCGTCGCGTCGCGCCAGCCCGGGTACGGATACCCCGACGCCCACGGCCCGTCCACCCGCCCATCCCTTCGCCTGAAGCGCGGCCGCAATCAACTGGTTCAGGCAGGCGTCCCGCCCAGAAGCGTCGGTGGGTTCCGCCGCCAGCTTTCGAATCTGCCCGCCCGCCGCAACCAGCCCCGCAGCCAGTTTGGTGCCGCCCAGGTCCAGGGCGATGATGAGCCGGTCTCTGTCGCTGGGGGCCAATGGGAATCGGGAGCAGTGCACAGCTCGGCATCTGCTCCCGCGCCGAGCGCGCATCCTACCGAAAACCCCTGACCCTGGTCAAGTAACCTGCCGCTGCCCCGCCAATGAACGTTTCGCCAACCGCCTCCACCCGGAGCGCAAGCACATCTCCACGTTTCTCTATTACTCCGGCCTGGAGCCCACCAATTCGCGGCCGGAGTAATAGAGAAACGTGGAGATGTGCTTGCGCTCCGGGTGGAGG
>CAYVGN010000454.1:0-2530 GCA_964451215.1 uncultured Acidobacteriota bacterium | reverse complement strand
AAGGTTCATGCTGCCCAGAACCAGCGCCACACAGGCGGCAAACAGCGCCACCGACATCAGCGCCAGCGAGGTTCGGACCACGTGACGGCGCGTCAGCATTGCTCGATAGAAGTATGCCCGCCGCGTTGGGGACGGGTGCTCTCCCCACACCGGCGGCCCATCCTCCCCTACACCGCTGGCAGCGCGGAGGCCCGTGCCCTACCGGGCTTTTCGCTCGAAAGCCCGCGGGTGCAGGGCGCGGGCAATCAGTTCCTCGATCTCGATCATGCGCGGCCCCGGCCGTTCCACCGCGCTGGGGAGGTAGATGAGGCGGTCCTGCTGCACGGCCCGCAATTCGCGCCAGCCGGGCAGGCGCAGCAATTCCTCGCGCGTGGGGGCGAACCACGGTGAGCGGGGCACCAACAGGTAGTCCGGATTGCGGCGCACAATCTCCTCGATGGACAGGTGGGGCCAGGGTTGGGCGCTGGACTCGGAAACGGATTCGCCCCCTGCCCGGCGCAGCAAGTCGTCCAGGTAGCTGCCTCGCCCCACGCTGACAATGGGCTGTAACCAGACCAGCAGCAACACGCGGCGGGGCGGGTAATCCTGCACCGCCTGCTCGATAGCCGCCGACTGCGCCTCCAGGCGGCGCGCCAGTTCTTGGCCGCGCGCGGGAACCCCGGCGACCGCCGCCAGGTCACGGATCATGCGGAAGACGTCCCCCAGCCGCTCCACGTTCAGGGCGAAAACGCTGATTTTAAGCCGCTCCAGTGCTTCCAGGGTCTCGCGGCGGTTGCCCTCCCGCGTAATCAGCACCAGGTCCGGCTTCAGGCTGACGATCGTCTCGATGCTGGGGTTAATGATGCCGCCGACCTTGGGCAGGGAGCGGGCCGCCGAGGGATAGTCACAGTAGTCGGTGACCCCAACCACTCGGTCGCCCAGCCCCAGCGCGAACAGGGTCTCGGTGAGGCTCGGAGCCAGTGAAACGATGCGCTGTGGCTGCTCGGCTATCTCCACCCGGCGACCAGCGTGATCGACGCGGACGCCGGCCGGCGCGCAGACAGCCATCGCCAGCAGGGCCACCAGCCCCAGACCACACGGTGTGCGCCCAATCCTCATAGGGAGAAGGACAGCATACCTGCAAATCGCCAACCGCGCACGTATAATGCTTGGGTTACAGGTTGTAGCTTGTGGGGTGTAGGCTGCAGATTCCAGGTGGCGCGCCTTCTGGCTGAACCGACTTCATCCCTGCCGCCTGCAACCTGCCGCCGGTCAGCTTCCCATGCTGCGCTTTGCCACGGCCGGAGAATCGCACGGACAGGGGCTAATCGCCTTGCTGCAGGGTATGCCGGCCGGCGTATCAGTGGATGTGGAGTTCATCAACAGCGAACTGCGGCGGCGGCAGGGCGGCTACGGGCGCGGCGAGCGGATGAAGATGGAGAGCGACTGCGCCGACATCCTGGCCGGCGTCCGGCACGGGCAGACCATCGGCGCGCCGGTGGCCATCTTGATCCGCAACCGGGACTGGGAAAACTGGAAGGCCGTCTTGGCGGTGGAAGCCGGCCCGGTGCCCGAGGAAAGGCAGCGGAAACTGACACGGCCGCGGCCCGGGCATGCCGACCTGGCCGGATGCCTGAAGTACAACCTGCACGACGCCCGCTACGTGCTGGAGCGCGCCAGCGCCCGCGAGAGCGCGGCCCGCGTTGCCGCCGGGGCCCTGGCTAAGTTGCTGCTGCGCGCCTTTGCCATCGAGGTCTGGAGCCACGTGATCGCCGTGGGCAGCGTTGCGCTGCGAAGACAGGTGAGCTTCGAGAAGATCCGCGAGGCGGCCGTCCGCCCCGAGCCGATGCTCCGCTGCGCCGACCCGGAAACGGAGGCGGCCATGAAGCAGGAAGTGGACCAGGCGCTGCGCAACGGTGACTCGGTTGGCGGCGTTTTCGAGGTGGTGGCGCGGGGAGTGCCGCCCGGCTTGGGAACGCACGCCAACTGGGACGAGCGGCTGGACGGCTTGCTGGCCCAGGCCCTGATGTCGCTGCAGGCGGTGAAGGCAGTGGAGATCGGCACCGGGATAGAGAACGCGCTGTCGTTTGGCTCGGCGGTTCAGGACCCCATCGGCTACGACCGCGCGCGGCCCGGCTTCACCCGCCCCTCCAACCGCGCCGGCGGGATCGAGGGCGGCATCTCCAACGGGGAAGATATCGTGGTGCGCGGCTACCTGAAGCCCATTTCCACATTGCGCCGGCCCCTCGCGTCCACTGACCTGGTGACTAAGGAGCCGGTCGCGGCCGCCTACGAGCGCTCCGACGTCTGCGTGGTGCCGGCGGCCGGGGTGGCCGGCGAAGCCATGGTGGCCCTGGTGCTGGCCCGCTGCCTGCTGGAGAAATTCGGCGGTGATTCCCTGGCCGAGATCCAGCGCAACTATCGGAGCTATGTGGAGCAAGTGCGGGCTTTTTGACCGTTATGGGCAGTGAAACGAGAATTTTGCACCCGTTGCACGCGGGTGCTGTAGGGGCGGCTCCCGCTTGGCGGGACCGCCCTGGGCAGGCCCGAT
>CAYVGN010000453.1:0-2546 GCA_964451215.1 uncultured Acidobacteriota bacterium | reverse complement strand
CCATCGCCACCGCCATTGCCAGCGCGCTGACCAAGATCCCGGTCCGCCGCGAGGTGGCCATGACCGGCGAGATCACCTTGCGCGGCAAGGTGCTGCCCATCGGCGGACTCAAGGAAAAACTGCTGGCCGCTCACCGCACCGGCCTGCTGGAGGTCATCATCCCCAAGGACAACGAGAAGGACCTGGCCGAAATGCCGGCCAACGTGCTGGAGGCGATGAAGATCGACCTGGTCGATACCATGGACCAGGTGCTGGCCGTGGCCCTGGAGCGGCCCCCCAAAGGCCTGCCGGCGGAGGCGGTGCCGGCTCCGGCGGAGATCCGGCCAGCGACCCCCGAAATCCAGCCCGGCACCGACGAGCGTATCACCCAATAGAAATAGCCGAATCAACTGCTGTGAGCGAAGCCTGGCTGGTGCATCCGCCCAGGCGCCAGTCCGAATCATCCCGCTTAGTCAGGGCCCCGATGCGAACCGCGCTTGGGCCGCGGTGGGCCTTCACTGATCATGATCGCCCGTATGCCGGCGGCCGTCGCTGTGGCCGCCAGGCGAGTGTCACTGGTGACGACCGGGGCCCCCAGGCTTTGCGCCAGGGCGACGTAAATCCCGTCGTACAATGACCCGCCGTGGCGCCGGGTTACTTGGAAGGCCCTATCGACGTAATCGTCGGCCGGAAACAGGCGCAGGCCCGCGGCGGACAGCACTTCCAGCGCTTCGAACGCCTCCCCGGCGCTGATCTCGCGCCGCCGCAGCGCCTTGAGTAGAGCGCTGGCGACTTCCATGGACAGAAGATCGGGGGCGGCCAGGTCGTACCCGGGGTCCAGCAGCCGGGCCGCGTTCTGGCTGTTCGCATCGGGCAGGAACCACATCGCAGCGACACTGGCATCGACGACGACAATCATCGCTCTCGGTCGGCCCGGATGTCGGCGGTCACGTTTCCTCTGTAGCGCCCGGCCAGTCGCCCTCGAAAAGCCTCGGCTCGTCGCGCGACTTCGGACCGGTTGGGCGCAACCGCCTGATCCAGGATGGCCCGGACCTCCGCCTCCAGGGACCGGCGCGCGACATGCGCCCTCTCCTTCAATCGGCGGTAAACCTGTTCGTCAATATTGCGGACGGTCAGTTGGCGCATGCAAATATGCTAGCATTCTGAGGGCATGATTGCAAGCAGAGGCGCCTTTCGGTCCGCATACCCGCCTGCACCTGCTAAGATAGGCTTGTTTGAAGGGGATTGCCCTTCGAAAAAGAAGCTGTTCGAGCCAGCGTGCCACCCTCGCGATCTTTCTCCGTCGCCGGCAAGCCCGCTCGGCTGTTGTTTGGCGCCGGCGTGCTGGCCGTGGTCCTCTACCTCAACATCCTTCCCAACACCTTCCTCTTCGACGACTGGCAGCAGATCGTCGAAAACCCGTTCCTGCGCCGCCCGGACGGCCTAGGCAAGATCTTCACCACGGGCGTGTGGCAGTTCCTGGGGCCCGTCGGCGTCAGCAACTATTACCGGCCGCTGATGCACGCCGCCTTCTACGGGGCATTTCACCTGTTTGGACTCAACCCGGCCGGCTACCACGCCATCTCCATCCTGCTGCACGCCGCGGTCACGCTGCTGGTCTACGCGGTCATTGCGCGCCTGGCGCGGGAGCCACTGACTGCCGCCGTCGCCGCGCTGCTGTTCGCCGCTCACCCGGTCCACGCCGAGGCGGTCGCCTGGATCTCGGCCTACCCCGAACTGCTCAGCGCCTTGTTCTCCCTGCTGGCCGCGTGGCTTTATCTGCGGGCCGAGGAGGCCGCGGGCGGCGCCCGCCTCACCCTGTTATTGCTGACCGGCCCGGCGCTCCTGCTGGCGCTGCTCTCAAAGGAACTGGCCATCGCGGTCCCGCTGTTTCTTCTTTGCTACGAATGGCTGAGTGGCAGAGGGATTCCTGCCTGTGGCGATGGCAGCAAGGCCCAAAGAGCAAAGGGGGGAATGCCAGTGCCACTCAGCCGGGTTTCGGCCGCCTGGCTGGCCTATGTGGCGATGGCGGCGGCTGCCGCCATCTACCTGGCGTTGCGGCTGAACGCCCTGGGCGCGTTGCTGCCGGCGGTCCGCACCAAGCCGCTGGCCGCGGCTGAACACGTCTGGACAGCAGTGGCGGTGTTCTACCGCTACCTGTGGGTGCAGGCCTGGCCACGGCGCCTGCACGCTTTCTACTATCTCCCTCTGAACAGGAGCCCGTTGGAGGCCGCGGTGCTGGCCGGCCTGCTCTTGCTGGCGGCGACGGCCGCACTGGGATGGTGGCTCTATCGCCGCCGGCGCCCTGAAGTACTCGCGCTTCCCCTCTACCTGCTTCCGCTGGCGCCGGCTTTCTCCCTGCCCGGCGCATCGGTGGGGTTGATGATGGCCGAGCGCTACGTTTATCTGGCCTCGGCAGGCTTCTGCTGGCTGCTGGCGTCACTGCTGGTGGCCGCCGGCGGCCGGTGGGGTTGCCGCCGCGCAGCCGCCCTGGTCGCGCTGGTGCTGGTCGCCTATTCCGCCAGGACGGTTGCCCGCAACTCTGACTGGAGGGATGAGATCGCTTT
>CAYVGN010000452.1:0-2594 GCA_964451215.1 uncultured Acidobacteriota bacterium | reverse complement strand
CGCCTCGGCCAGGGCGGCCAGCGCCGCCGCCCACTGGCCAGTCATAGCATAGGCAAGGCCGAGGTTGGCGTGCGCCTGCGCCAGCGTCGGGTCCTGGGCGATGGTAGCCCGGAATTCACGGATGGCTTCCTCGGCCTGCCCCTCCACCAGCAGGGCGAAGCCGAGGTTGTTCCGCGCGGCGGGAAACTCCGGGTCCAGGCGGAGGGCCAGGCGGTAGGCGGAGATGGCCCTCGCCCCGTTCCCCAGCGAACGCTGGACAATGCCGATGTTGTTCCAGGCCCGCGCTGCTGAATCCGGCCGCCCCTGGCCCGCATACAATTCGGCTGCCCGCCGGTAATGCTGCAGCGCCCGGCCCGGCTGATTCAGCCGCCACCAGGCCCAGCCCAGTGCATTGTGCGCCGGCGCGTAGTCGTCACGGAGCCGGACGGCCTCGCGCAGCGAGGCGGCCGCTTCCGGCAGTCGGTTGTGCCGCAGCAGCGCTTCCCCCATCCGGGTGTGCATGTCGAAGGAGCCGGGGGCATAGGCTACGCCTTCCGCAGTCAGCGCGATCTCGTCGCGCCAGTCGTTGAGGCGCGCGGCGCTGCGCGCCGTGTAGCCGGCCAGAAGCGCCATCAGCAGAACAACCGCCGGCCCGGCGCCGACTCGCTCCCGCAACTGGCAAAGCCCGGCAGCGGCCAGCCAGCAGAAGCCCAGCGAGGGCAGATACGCTGCCCGCTCCACCATCAGCACCTCGGTATACAGGTAGGGCAACTGGAAGACCGGAAGCAGCAGGAGCAGGTAGAAAGCCAGGGCGGCAGAATGGGGCGAGCGCCGGCGATATAGCCACCCCGCCAGCCCCGCAGCCAGGGCGAGCGAGGCGGCGCCCGCCAGAACCACGGCCTCGAGTGGGCTTTGGTTGACTGGGTCATGGCGAAACAGCGTGAGGCGAGCCGGCCAGACCAGCGCTTCCACGTAGTGGAAGAACAGCGCGATCCGCGTCCACACCGCCTCGCCAAAGGCCAGCCGCAGGCCGTGACCAACCGGGGCCAGCCCGCCCAGCGCGCTGAACCGCGCAGCAAGGTAGGCCGCAGTGGTCGCGGCCAGAACCGCGTACTCTACCCCTCGCTCCTGCAGCTGGCGGACCGGGCCACGGCCGCACACCAGCCATTCGTAGGCGACGATGGCTACCGGCACCATCAACCCGATCTCCTTGGAGAACTGCGCCGCCGCCAGGCTCATGGCCACGCTGCCCAGCAGGACCGCCCGGCGGGGGAGGCTGCGCGGCCTGCCCTGGCGGTCAGGTTCGGTGGCCCGCAGGTAGAGCGAGACCGCCAGCAGCGAGAAGAAGCCACTGAGCAACTCAGGCGAACAGGCGATCCACGCCAGCACCTCGCTGTGAACAGGATGAACAGCGAACAGGAGCGCCGCCACGAACCCCACTGCCCGGCGGCCCGACATCCGCCGCACCACGTCAAACACCAGCAGGCTGACGCTGGCATGGAGCGCCAGGCAAAAGACGTGGAACCAGCCGGGCTGGGGGCCGAAGAGCTGGTAGATGAGGTAATGGAACAGGTGCATCAGGGGCCGGTAGTAGTTGCTGGCTCCCACGCGTCCGACGAAGTCCCACACGCCGCCGGTGAACATCAGGCGGAGGGCGCGCGGATGGACCATGTAGGGGTTCTCGCCGATCTGCAGCCAGTCGTCGTGGATGAAGGGGACGCGGATGGCGCCCAGGTGGGGCACGGTGGCTAGCACCGTGACGGCAATCCAGGGCCACGGCGCGGGAAATGAAGAATGAAGAATGAAGAATGAAGAATGGAAACGGCTTTCCGCACCTTTCCCTGCGGGTTCCACATTTTTCATTTTTAATTCTTCATTTTTCATTGTTCATTGCTTGGATCGCGCGCAGGCCGGCGCGCGCGCGTTCGTTGTCCGGCTCCAGCTGCAGCGCCCGTTGAAACTCCTGGCGCGCCGACCCCGCTGCCCCCTGTGCCAGGTAGACCTCCGCGATCCGGGCGTGCACCTCGCCGCTGTGCGGGCTCAACTGCTCTGCCCGGCGCAGGTGCTGGAGCGCCGCCGGCCAGTCGCGCCGCATGGCATCAGCCAGGCCCAGGTTCGAGTAGGCGACTGCCAGGGTGGGGTCCAGTTCGATGGCGGTGCGCAGGTGCCGGATGGCCTCCTCCACCCGGTTCTGGGTCAGCAGGGCGTAGCCGAGATTGTTGTGCGCCCCGGCAAACTGGGGATCAACGGCCAGAGCCTCGCGCAGCGCGGCGATGGCCTCTTCCGTCCGTCCGGAGGCGCGGTAGACGGCCGCCGCGTCCACCAGGGAACGAGACAACGTGAAGCGGTTACCCTGCTGACGCGCCAGTTGCGCGGCGTGGCGCAAGTGCCCCAGGGCCGCTTCCGGCCGGCCCAGACGCGCGTAGATGAGCCCCAGGTTCATGTGCGGCTCGGCATAGCGCTCATCCAGCCGCGCTGCGGCCTGGGTTGCTTGCAGGGCTTCGGGAAGGCGGTCGCGGCGCAGTAGGGCGTCCCCCAGGTTGAGGTGGGCGCGGGCAAAGCCGGGGAAGTCGGCGATGGTGCGGCGGTAGAAGGCGATCTCCTCCCTCCAGTCA
>CAYVGN010000451.1:0-2599 GCA_964451215.1 uncultured Acidobacteriota bacterium | reverse complement strand
CTGCTGAGCTGGGTGGGGATGCTGGTGGCGGCCGTGCTTCTGCTCGACCGGGTCTTGCGGCGTTACCCGCCGGCCCCAGCCGCGGCTTCCCGCCAGCGGATCGGCGCTGGCGGCGCCTGGCTGGAAAGCGCCACGCAGGGACTCCGGGAGTTGACCACCCCCGGCCTGTTGCGCGCCATCGCCGGCATCGCTCTGGCCAGCACCGTGGTGTTTGTCCTGGTGGACTTCCAGTTCAGCCAGTTGGCCAACGAAGCTTACTCTTCGCAGGACGAACTCACCAGCTTTCTGGGAACCTTCCGCGGGCTCACCGGTTTCCTGGCATTGCTGATCCAGGTGGTCACCACTCCCTGGCTGATCGCCACCTTCGGCGTGGGCATGACCATCGCGGTCGAGCCCGTGCTGATGCTGCTGGCCACGGCCGGCATGGCCGTTTCCCTGAACTTTTCTACGGCCTTCACCGCCAAGTTTCTGGATAGCGTCTTGTTCTTCACGGTCCAGGGCTCTTCGCTGCACTTGCTCTACAACCCGGTTTCGCCGGAAATGCGGTCCCGGCTGCGGACCTTCGTCGAAGGCTCGCTGCGGCCACTGACCAGTGGTATCGCCGGGCTGCTGATCGTGGCGGGGAACCACTTTCTCACGCGGAGGCAGCTCTCGCTGTGCGCCGCGCTGGCGGCGGCGGGGTGGGTGGCCAGTTCGCTGAAGGTGGGCCGCGGCTACATCGAAGCGCTGGTGGGGAACCTGGGCGCGGCCAGCAGCGCGCAGCGCGTTTCGGCCGTGGACGCGCTGGCGAAGATGAGGGAGGCGGAGAGCCTGGCGCGGATGGCCGACGCCATCCGCACGGCTCCGGCCGAATCGGGCGTGCCGGCGATCCTGCCGCTGGAGCGCTTCAGCCAGGCAGGAAGCCAGGATGCGCTGCTGGACCTGCTGGTGCATCCCCAGGCGCGCATCCGGGCCACGGCGGTGGCCGCCCTGGGCCGGCTGGGCGACCGGGCGCTGGTTGCGCATCTGAACCGGCTGCTCCAGGACCCGGATCCCAGAACGCGGGCCAACGCGGTGGAGGCCTGCGTGCTGGCCGATCCGGCTGCCCTGCGCACCTCTCTGCACCAGCGCCTCGGGGACTCCGAAGACCGGGTGCGAGCCAGCGCGCTGGCCATGTTGACCCGGCTCCAGGAGGTCCCTGCCTCGGAGTTGCTGCCCCTGGTCGAGGAGATGTGTCAGTCGTCCGATCCGCGGCGGCGGGCCTCGGCGGCCTATGCCCTGGCCTGGTTTCCGGGGCCCCTGGCCCAGCCGCTGTTGCTGCGGTTCCTGGAGGACCCGGAGGCCCAGCCGCGCCTGCTGGCGGTGCGCTCGCTGGCGGCGGCTGGCGACTCCGAGTGTGTGTCCCTTCTGCTGGCAGCGGTCAGCAGGTTCAAGGTGCTGCGCCGCGAAGGCCGGCGGGCCCTGCTGGCTATCGCCGAGCGCGAAAGCGAGACAGCTTTGCGGCAGGTGACGGCCGCCATGCGCCCCGAGCAGGACGAGATGATCCGTCTCGGCGCCCACCTGCTCGGTCGCATGAACAGCCCCGCCGCCTATCCTCATTTGTTCGCCGTACTCTCTCAGCAGAACCCGGCCAACCGCGAGGAGGCTCTCAGAGCCATCGAACGCCTGGCGGAGCGTCACCCCCTGCCCGCCAACGCCCGCTTCCCGTTGGAGGCCTTCGGCTTCGCCGAACTGAACCGGCTGGAAGAGAACCTGGCCCTTCGGCAGGCTCTGCGGCGCTTGCCGACAGATTCGGAAAAAGCGCGAGAGGCGGCCCACTTCCTGGCCGAGGAGATGCGCGGCGAGAATCGCTGGATCGAGCGCCGGGTGCTGCGGACCGCGGCTCTGCTGCACGATCCGGTGCGGGTGCGCGAAGTGGTGCGCGGCCTGGAGGAATCCGATCCCCGCAGAAAGGCCCATGCCCTGGAAGCGCTGGAGTACGTGGTTCCGGGAGGACTAGGCACACGGCTGGCGCGGTACCTGGAGCTGGAAGCCAGTCCCGGCGCCAGATGGGAGCACCCGCCGAGCGACGTGCTGGTGGAGTTGATCCGGCACAGGTATGCGGCCATTCGGGCCGGGACGGTTCTGCTGGTGGGCCGCGGCCGGATGGCCGGGTGCTTACCATGGGTGGAGAAGTGCTTGCGGGACCCCGTCCCGCTGGTCCGCGAGGCAGCGGTATGGGCCGCCGGGCAGTTGCTGGGATCGGAGGCGCCAGGGCGCTTGCAGGCCATGGCGCAAGATCCTGATTCCCGGGTGCGGCGCTCGGTCGAGACCGTCCTGCGCCAGGCCGCCGTCCCGGGAGCCCCGATGGGCGCCCTCGCACCGGCACCAGCCGAGCATTTGGCCGCGGAGGTTCCTATGTTGCTGACCGTGGAAAAGGTGCTGTTCCTGAAATCCGTCTCCCTGTTCTCCTCGCTCGAAGCCGAACAACTGGCCAGCCTGGCGGAGATCGCCGAGGATATGGAAGTGGAGGCAGGCCAGGTCATCTTCGAAGCAGGCGACCTCGGTGACGACCTTTACATCATTGTGAGCGGGCGCCTCAAGGTGTACCGTGGCAGGCCGGGCAGCGAAGTTGTTCTGG
>CAYVGN010000450.1:0-2599 GCA_964451215.1 uncultured Acidobacteriota bacterium | reverse complement strand
ATGCCCAGCAGCAACCCCGCCAGCGTGGACATTTCCAAAGGCAGCGGCGTCACCATCACCTGGAGCGACGGCCACCGCAGCCAGTACGGCCTGGAGTACCTGCGGGACCGCTGTCCCTGCGCGATGTGCGGCCGTAAGGCCGAGCAGGGAGCGACTCCGCCGGGCCTCCCCTCGCTCCCTCTGTACAAGCCGCGGTTGCGCATCGTGGACGTGGAAACGGTGGGGCGCTATGCCCTGCGGTTTTTCTGGAATGACGGTCACAGCACCGGCATTTATTCCTACGACCACCTGCGCTCGATCTGTCCCTGCGGGGAATGCCAGCCGCAGCAAGCCCGGTCAATGACGCAGTGATTGGTAGGCAAGGGCGATCTGGGCGGCCAGGGCCGCGTTGGCCGGCAGCAGCGCCAGGTTCACCGCCAGCGATTCACCCTCGGTGGCGCGCACCAGTTCCGCCAGCAGGAACGGCGTGACCGCCGGGCCCTCGATCTGTTCGATGAGGCTGCTGGTCAGGGCCGCCTCCACGGCCCGCTCGACTGTGGCCCGCTCCAGGGCCAGCTCTGACGGCGGCGGGTTAGCGATGAGGATGCCGCCGCGATAGCCGAGTTGGCGATAGGTAGCCACAGCGCGGGCCGCTTCCTCGGGCGATTCCACTCGGTGCGCCAGGCGCAGACCCGATTCCCGTGCCACAAACGCCGGAAACTCGTCGGTGCGATAACCCAGCAGCGGCACGCCCAGCGTCTCCAGGTACTCGAGCGTGCGGGGCAGGTCCAGGACGGCCTTGGCGCCCGAAGACACCACGGTAACCGCCGAGCGCGCCAGTTGGGGCAGGTCGCCCGAGACATCGGCGGGCACAGCGCCTTCCCTGCTCCGATGCACGCCCCCGATGCCTCCGGTGGAGAGGAAGGCGATGCCCGCCGCGGCCGCCACCGCCAAAGTCGCGCTGACGGTGGTCCCGCCGTCGCGGCTGCGGACGGCGGCCGCGCCCAAGTCCCGCGCCGCGCACTTCACCGCTTCGCCGCCCGACGCAGCCAACCGCTCCAGTTCGCTCCGGCTCAGCCCCACCCGCACTTCACCCCCCACCACGCCGATGGTGGCCGGCACCGCGCCTGCCTCCCGCACCGCATCCTCGCAAGAGCAGGCAGCCTCGAAATTCTGCGGATGCGGCAGGCCGTGGGTGACCACCGCTGTCTCCAGCGCCACCACTGCCCTTCCCGCCGCCAGCGCCTCCCGCACTTCTTCAGAAATGAGCAACCGATTCATTAGGGCTCAACTCAGCACTCAGTATTCAACACTCAGCACTCAGTACTCCTCCTGGGGCTTCAGCCCGAAGGCTGCGTAGTTCTGGCAGCCGAAGTAGGTTTCGTTAAACCGAGCTGCCTGCTGGTTCCAGCGCGCGATGGCCGGGTCGTTTTCCGCCCCCTCCAACAGCGGCAACTGTGGCAGCTTGGGCGCGACCGGCGAGACGTAGTGGGTAGCCAACCCGCCGAAGCCGGCCTCCTTCATCCAGAAGCGCAACTGGGCGGCAGGAATGGGCTGGCGGTGCGTGGGATCCACAAAGAAGCTTTGGCTGAAGATGGCCAGGCACTCGGGGTTCTGTGTCTCCAGCAACAGCGCCCCGCCCGGGCGCAGCTTCTGATAAGCCAGCCGGATCAACCGTACGTAGCCGGCCGGCGGCAGGTGCTCGATGAACTGCGCGCTGAAGATGCCGCCCAGCGAGTTATCCGGGAGGCCCTCCAGGAAGGCAAAGGCGTCGGCGCAGGTCACATCGAGCTGCTGCTCGTGGCAGCGGGCCACCATGTCGGGGTCACTGTCCACGCCACGCGCCCCGACGCCGTTTTCCCGCAGCAGGCCGAGAAACTCGCCGCGCCCGCAGGCAACGTCCAGCACCGGAGCACGGCCCTGGAACAGCGGCACATAGGCCCGCTGGCGCTCACGGATCTCTTCCTCCGGCCCGCGGAAGCGGGCCTCGAACAGTGGGTAGTCAAAGGCGGGCAGGTCGCCAGCGGCGGCCGGCGACATTACCACCGACGGCGTCGGCCCGGCTTCCACCTTGAGGCTGCGCAGCCGCTGCCGCACCAGGCGCAGCTCCTCCGCCAGCGCCCCTTGTTGCTCTTCCCGTGTCCGGGTCAGGTCCTGCCAGAACCGCTCCTGGATGAGGTTCAAGGCCTCGTTGAGCTGTCGGACGTTTTCGACCAGGTGCGTTTCCAGCGAACCGAGCTTGTCGTCGAGCCGGGCCACGTTGGCCATGATGCGCCCGTCCAGCGACCGTGCCTGCTCGGCCAGCTCGTTATGCAGCTCCTGCTTCCAGGCCGCCAGGCGCTCTAACTCTTGCTGCAACCGGCGGCGCGCGCCGTCGAGGTCGGCGGCCACCTGGGCCAGTACCAGCAGCGCCCGGTTCTGGTCGGCGAAGAGCCGCTCGATTTCGGTGAGCGCTTCCAGTACCGAGCGGTTGAACTCGCGCTGGGCCAGAGTGTGCCAGCGCAGCGCCCGCGCCATCACTTTCTTCACCCACTGCAGCGCGTCGTTCAGCAGCCCGGGAGGCCGCGGGTTGACCGCGCCGACCTGGGCCGCCCACTGCTCGGCAGTCTCGCGCTGCCGG
>CAYVGN010000449.1:885-2607 GCA_964451215.1 uncultured Acidobacteriota bacterium | reverse complement strand
GTACTGGTTGCCGCCGGAAGTGAAGCGGATGTGCTCGGCATCGGCCGCGCCGGAATCGATCGGGAAGAAGTCGTTGCGCTGGATCCAGCCGCCCACGCGCCCGTCTTTCACCTCCAGCAGGATGTTAGTCCCGATGGTCTTCCCCTCCAGCCCCACCACGCTTTCAAACACCATGCGCCTGGCTTCGCCGCCGGGGGATTGGGCCCCAGGGCTGGCCAAACCGGGAGGACTCTGCGCGCACGCCAATAGAAACGGCAAAACAATAGGGAAACAAGCTGCGAACCGACCCATACCAACATCGTACCCCGAAGTGGCGGGGGCGGAAAGCTGGTCCGGGATTCGATTCCCTGAGCAATCCAGGCACATCGTGACCCAGCATGAGCTGCCGCGGAGTGGCGGTCGGCGAACGGCAGGGCGGAGGTAGAGTGGCAGGAGTGAGAGTAGGCTGGCCACAGAGCGCCTTCCGGCACCAGGCGGGCGGCGAACTGGTAGCGAGGTCGCGGCTTTGCTTGTGGCTGGCCCACGGAATTTCAAATATCCTTGGCGACCGAGGAACTAAGGTATGAAGGGCGCCGCGGAGACCACGCCGGCCACGCGCAACGTGGTGGCGCTGGGCCTCACCAGCTTCTTCAACGACACGGCCACCGAACTCGCCTATTGGATCCTGCCGCTCTTCCTGACCGGGCCGCTGGGGGCCGGGGCGGCAGCGCTGGGCTGGATTGAAGGGGTGGCCGAGGGAGCCGCCAGTTTCGGCCGGGTGCTGGCGGGCTGGTGGACCGACCGGGTGGGGCGGCGCAAGCCCTTCGTGGTAGCCGGCTACCTGGTGGCCAACGCGGTCAAGCCGCTGCTGGGGTGGGTAAGCAGCCCGCTCCAGGTGCTGGCCATCCGTGCCGCCGACCGGCTGTCGAAGGGGGTGCGCACCGCGCCCCGCGACGCCATGCTGGCCGAGTCGGCCCAGGCTTCCCGCCGCGGCGCCGCCTTCGGCTTCCGCCAGGCCATGGACTCGGCCGGCGCCGTCCTGGGGCCGTTGGCCGCCTTCCTGCTGCTCCGCGCCCGCTTCGATCTGCGCCCCATCTTCTTGCTCTCGGCGCTTCCGGGCGCGCTGGCCGTCGCCGTGGTCCTCGCCGCCGTTCGGGAAACGGGCCGTGGCAGGAGTGTAGCCCCGCCGTCCCAACGGTCCGCTGCCGCCGGCCGGCAAGATGCCGGCGCTGTGCAGGCGTCGTTGCCGCCCCTGTTCCGCCGGCTCCTGCTGGCCGCTTCGGTGTTCGCCCTTGGCAACTCCAGCGACCTGTTCCTGGTGCTGCGCGCGCAGCAGGTGGGGATTACGACCGCCGCTCCGCTGCTGGGCCTGGTGTTCAACATCAGCTACACGCTGCTGGCCTGGCCGTTCGGGCGCCTTTCCGACCGCCTGCCACGGAAGTGGCTGCTGGGGGCCGGCTATCTGGTCTTCGCCGCGGCCTACCTGGGCTTTGCGGCGGCCACCTCGGCCTGGCAGATCTGGGTGCTCTTCGTTTTCTACGGGCTGTATTACGCGCTGGCGGAAGGGGTGCTGAAAGCCATGGTGGCGGACTTCGTTCCCGCGCCGGCGCGCGGCCGCGCCTACGGCATCCTGGCCGCCCTCTACGGTGGGCTAGTGCTGGCCGCCAGCTTGATCACCGGCCAGCTCTGGGAACGCTACGGGCCGGCCGTGCCCTTTGCGCTGTCGGCTGGCCTGGCATTGCT
>CAYVGN010000449.1:0-818 GCA_964451215.1 uncultured Acidobacteriota bacterium | reverse complement strand
GCGGACGAACTTCGCGTACCTCTGCAGCTCTTCGATGCTGGACACGCCACAGTAGCCCATCCCGGCGCGCAGGCCGCCGACCAGTTGCTGCACCATCGCCTCCAGCGGGCCCTTGTAGGGCACGCGGCCCTCGATCCCTTCCGGAACCAGCTTCCCGGCGCTGTCTTCCACGAACTGCCCGTAGCGCTCGGCTGACCCTTCCTGCATGGCGCCCAGCGAACCCATGCCCCGGTAGGCCTTGAAGGTGCGGCCCTGGTACAGGATGGTTTCCCCCGGGCTCTCGTCGGTGCCGGCGAACAAGCTGCCGATCATTACGGCGCTGGCGCCGGCAGCAATGGCCTTGGTGATGTCGCCGGAGTACTTGATTCCGCCGTCGGCGATGAGGGGGATGCCACTGTCCTTGGCGGCGCGGGCCGCCTGCACGATGGCGGTGAGCTGCGGCATGCCGGCGCCGCTGACCACGCGGGTGGTGCAGATGGAGCCGGGACCCATGCCCACCTTCACCGCGTCCACACCGTTGCGGATCAGCTCGCCAGCGCCGTCGGAGGTGGCCACGTTGCCGGCCACCAGCTCCACCTCCGGCAGCCGGGAGCGGATGGCGCGAATCGCCTGCAGGACCCGCTCCGTGTGGCCGTGCGCCGTGTCGATCACCAGCACGTCCACGCGGCAGCGCGCCAGTTCCTGGGCCCGTTCCAAGAAGTCGCCGGCGGCGCCGATGGCGGCGGCCACCCGCAACCGCCCCTGCGAGTCCTTGGCGGAATGGGGATACTTGATCTTCTTCTGGATGTCCTTGACCGTGATCAGGCCCTTGAGGTTGT
>CAYVGN010000448.1:0-2614 GCA_964451215.1 uncultured Acidobacteriota bacterium | reverse complement strand
ACAGGCGCCCTCGCCTGTGGCTGTGCCTGGTTTCACGCCCGGGGGCGGGCGTGCCAGGCCAGCGCGTACGTCCCGGCCACCAAGAACCGGACCTCAGCGTCGGCGAAGGCTTCGAGCAGTTCGACAAATTCCGGGTTCATCGGGGAACTCGCCTTTCAGCCGCCAGATCTCCTCGCTCAGCCGCCAGGCTTCCTCGACCCGTTCCTCGGGCGCCATCGCTTTCCAAAACTCGCGCTCGGCCGCCTCGGCTTCGGCGGGCGAGCGGAAGAGACCAGCGGTCTTTCGTGCATTTCCGGCATCGCCGCCAGGCATGGCCCATCATTCTAATCACCATTGCATGAGTTAGGTCACGCCAAACGCCCCGGACTGAGGCCGGGCCCTACAAAATGCCCTGGCGGTTGAGTGCCGCGGCCTGGCATGGCGGGGGAGTTCGGTGGCGTCGCTTGACGGAGCGGTGTGCCCACGGTCACAATTCGGGCATGGTGGAACTGCTGCGTTTCCACGCGGTGCAATCGCTGCGGGCGAGGGCGGCGGCGATCGCCGGCGTGGAGCCGGCGGTGCGCGAGGCGCTGGAGGCCATCCGGGACGTGCTGGCCGGCATCCCTGCGGGCGCAGCCGTGGCGGTGACCTGCGGCAGCCGGGGCATTGACCGCATCGCCGAGGTGGCGCGCGCAGTCTGCGGGGCGTTGCGCCAGGCGGGGGCGCGGCCCCTGGTGGTCCCGGCCATGGGCAGCCACGGCGGCGCCACCGCCGAAGGCCAGCGCCGGCTGCTGGCCGAGTATGGCGTCACCGAGGACTTTGTCGGCGCCCTCGTAGCCTCCTCGATGGAAACGGTCTCCCTGGGGTGTACGCCGGAAGGCGTCCGGGTCTTCATGGACCGTGTGGCTTGGGAAGCCGGCCGCGTGCTGGCCCTTAACCGCGTCAAGCCCCACACCGACTTCGACGGAGAAGTGGAAAGCGGGTTGATGAAGATGCTGGCCGTGGGGCTGGGAAAGCTGGACGGCGCCCAGAGCTTCCACGCCAACAGCCTGCGCCTGGGCTTCGACAAGGTCATCCTGAGCATGGGCCGTGAGATTGTGGCCAGCGGTCGGGTGCTGGGCGGGATCGGCCTAGTGGAGAATGACCGCCACCGCCTGTGCCAGATCGCCGCCGCCCCGGCCGCCGGCGTGGAAGCGCTGGACCGGCGCTTGCTGGCCCGGGCCCGCGAACTTCATCCCAAGCTGCCGTTTTCCTCGCTCGACCTGCTGATCGTGGACGAGATCGGCAAGAACGTCAGCGGTTCGGGGCTGGACACCAGGGTCATCGGTCGCAGCACGCACCCCGAGCACCCCATCGGGCTGGAAGGTACCACGCGTATCCGCCGCATCTACATTCGCGACGTTACGGCCGAGAGCGAGGGCAACGCCATCGGCATGGGGTTTGCCGACGTGATGCACGAGCGGATCGCCCGCAAGCTGGACCTGCACGCCATCTACACCAACGCCCGCGCGTCGTTGGCCTACGTGGCTGCCTCCCAGCCGATGTGTTTTCCGAACGACCGCGAGGCGCTGGATTTCCTGCTGGGCAACCTGGGCGCGCCCTCCCCCGAGCGGGTGCGGGCCGCCTGGATTCGCAACACGCTTTCTGTGGTCAGCTTCCTGGCCACGCCGGCCTGCGCCGCCGAACTGGCCACCCACCCGGACTACGAGGTACAGCCGGCCGTGGCGGTGGAATTTGACGAAGCCGGTGACCTGAAGACTGCAGCCCCCGCTCTTTCTGAAGCGGCCGTCTGACCCATGCTCCCCGCCATCATCGCCGACGACCTTACCGGCGCCTGCGACGCGGCGGCCCGGGCGTCGCTGGCGGGATGGCGACCGCGCGTGTGGCTGGAATGGAACCGGCTCCCCGCCGCCCATCGCCCGGACGAAGAAGCGGGCTTTACAGCGGGCCAGCCGTTACAGAAGGGAGCCGGCAGGGCCGGCGAGCGGGTCCTGTATGCGGTTTCCACCGCCAGCAGGAACATGGCGCCGGCAGAGGCGGTCAAAGCGGTCACCGAGGCGGCTCTCCTGCTGCTCGGTCGCGGAATCCGGCCGGCTTTCAAGAAGATTGACTCCACGCTGCGCGGACCCTGGGCAGCGGAAGTGGCGGCTCTCCGCGCCGTGCTCCGGCCGGAGGTCGTGGCCGTCTGTCCCGCGTTCCCGGTATGGGACCGCACGGTCGGCGCGGGCGTGGTATGGTGCCATGGTGAGGCAATAGGCGCACTGGCGCCGGCGCTCGAAGCCGCCGGCATCGCTGGCGCGCGCATCGGGGATGCCGAAACCGACGACGACCTGGCCACCTTCGTCGAATCGGTCCTGGCCGAGCAACGCTCGGTGCTTTGGGTTGGGTCAGCGGGGCTGGCGCGGTTCGCCTTCGGGCAGGTTGGGGCGTTACCGGATCCGCTGCCGGTTGCTCGGCGGTGGCTGATTGTCGCCGGCAGCACTCATCCCGTCACCTTGGCGCAGGTGGAGGCCGCACGGGCCGCCGGTCTCCGGGTGGTCACGGAGGCGCCCGAGGCTGTCGAGCCCGGCGTGGGGTTGTTTCTGATCGGCGGCGATACGGCAGAGCTGGTTTTGCGGCGCCTGGGAACTTTGGG
>CAYVGN010000447.1:0-2620 GCA_964451215.1 uncultured Acidobacteriota bacterium | reverse complement strand
CCCGAGTCGGGCTGACCCGAGTCGGGCTGGCCCGCCGCAACCAGAAGCCAGAAGTCAGGGGCCAGTAGTCAGCAGCCGCGGCCCGGTGGCGCTTTCCGCCCGGCTGTGTCTCGCTCCTTACTGTTGACTTGGGATGGCCATGCGGGTGGCGGTGTGCCAGATCAGCGTGGTGGACTCGGACATCGAGGGGAACCTGGCGCGCATCGAGGCCGCCGCGCAGAAGGCGCGGCGCAGCGGCGCCGACATCGCCTGCTTCCCCGAAGCGGCGCTGATCGGCTGGGGCAACCCGCAGGCCGCGGAACTGGCCCGCCCCATCCCCGGCGCGCACAGTCGGCGGCTGTCGGCCACTGCCCGCCGCGCCGGCATCGCGCTCTGCGTCGGCCTGCACGAACTCGACGGCGCCAGCCTTTACAACACCGCGCTGCTGATTGACCCCCAGGGCGCCATCCTTCACCACCACCGCAAGGTCAACCTGATCCCCGACGTGGAGGCGCCTCCCACCGTGCCCGGCCCCATCGAGGGTCTGCGCGTGGTCGAAACGCGCCTGGGGCGCATCGGGCTGATGATCTGCGCCGACAGCTTCCTCCCCGCGCACCGACAGGCCCTGCGCCTCCAGCAGCCGGACGTGGCGCTGATCCCCTACGCCTGGGCAGCGCCGGCCGGAGACTGGCCCCAGCACGGCGAGAAACTCCGCGCCACCATCGAGGAGAACGCCCGCGAGATCGGCTGCCCGGTGGTGGGCGCCGACGGCGTCGGTGTCATGACCGGCGGGCCGTGGAAGGACTACCTGGTGGGCGGCTGCAGCACCGTCTGCCTCCCCGACGGCACCCGCCTGGCCTCCCTCCCTTACGGCGTCGAAGCCCTCCAAGTTGTGGCCCTGTAGAACGCTGCCAAGATGCCTTTGCCATTGCAGGGAAGCGATCCCGCAAAGCGGGGATGCTTTAGGGCCCCAGCGGCCTGCCGGGCAACCATCCCGCCTGGCGGCAGCCTCGGCCCTGGAAAGCAGTTGCCAGGCATTACTTTATGATGTAAAGTTAACCTCGCGGCCGAAAAGATCGGGGAACATTCGCCAGGCCTGAAACGTAGTTTAGGTTGAACAAGGGAGCGGTATGGCGGTGCGCGTGCGCCAAGTCCGGAAGGTGTACCAGAACCGGTGGCGAAACCGCCGGGTGGTGGCGCTGGAGGGGATTGACCTGGAAGTGCCGCCCGGCAGCGCCTTCGGCCTGCTGGGCCCCAACGGCGCCGGTAAGACCACCCTGGTGAAAATCCTGCTTGGCTGCACCCAGGCGACCTCCGGCGCGGCCTGGATATTGGGCCAGCCGGTCAGCCAGGCGCGCAGCCGCCTGCGGGTAGGCTACCTGCCCGAGAACCACCGCTTCCCTTCCTACCTGACCGCAGAACAGTTGATGGATCTGGTGGGGGCGCTGCACCTGGTCCCCGAGGCCGAGCGGCGGAAGCGGAGCCGCACGCTGCTCGAAGAGCTTGGCCTGGGGGAGTGGCAGAAGGCCCGAATCCACAAGTTCTCCAAGGGCATGCTGCAGCGGCTGGCCCTGGCCCAGGCCCTGCTGCACCAGCCGGAGCTGCTGGTGCTGGACGAACCCACCGACGGGCTGGACCCGCTGGGCCGGCGGCAGGTCCGCGACATTCTGGCCGCCTGCCGGGCTCGCGGCCAGACCGTGTTCCTCAACTCCCACCTGCTCAGCGAGGTGGAAAGCATCTGCGAGCAGGTGGCCATCCTGCACCAGGGGCGGGTGGTGGCTCAGGGCTCGATCGAGCAGTTGACCGCGCGCGGCGGCTACCAACTGCAGGTCACCGGCCTGGCCGAGAACGAGTTCGCCGCACTGGCGGCGCGGGCCTTGAAGGCCGCATCCCAGGACGGCCACGCCGTGTTCCACTTCCCCGACCGTCCCACGCTGAACTCCGCGGTAGACCTGGTGCGGGCTGCCGGCGGCGAGGTGGAGCGCGTCGAGCCGCTGCGCGCCACGCTGGAAGACGCCTTTATCGAAACCGTGCTGCCGGAGGGCGGCGCCCCACAAGGAGTTCCCGGTGAAAGGGCGGGCGATGCTGGCTGAAACTGGCATGCAGACGGCGGCCATCGTGCGCGACACGTTCCGCGAGGCGCTCTCCCGCAAGATCTTCTGGGGACTGCTGGGCGGCTCCGCGCTGGTCATCGGCTTCTTCCTGTTCCTGCTGAGCATTGACCTGGTGGATGGCGCGCGCGCCGCCATGTCGGTCTTCGGCCGCGAGGTGAACCACGGCCGCCTGATTGACGTGCGCAAGTTTGTGCTGGCGGTGCAGGGGGGCGTGGCCGCCTTCCTGTTCAGCGTCGGCCTCTTTCTGGCCGTGTTTTCCACCGCCGGCTTCATCCCCGCGCTGCTGGAGAAGGGAACAGTGGAGGTGCTGCTTTCCAAGCCGCTCTCGCGGCTGCACCTGCTGGGGGCGCGGGCGCTAGGCGTGTGGCTGGTGATCGCTTTCAACATCGCGGTGCTGGTGGGCGGGGTCTGGGTAGTGTTGGGCTTCAAGACGCGGGTGTGGACGGGGCGCTTCTGGTTGTCGGCGGGCCTGGTGCTGCTGGCCTTCGCCGCGCTGCTGGCGGTGGAAGTGCTGGTCGGGGTGGCCA
>CAYVGN010000446.1:0-2626 GCA_964451215.1 uncultured Acidobacteriota bacterium | reverse complement strand
GCCCCCTGCCCCTTCCCATCCTGGCTCACGGTAAAAATCCCCGGCCGCGCCGGCGCAACGGTGATCGTCTCCGGCACGGTGATAAAGTCCGCTCCTTTCACAATCACCTGCGGCCGGCTGTTCGGCTGCAGCTCAAAAGGCAACTGGGCGTTGATCTGCCCGCTGCTGGCATAGAACAGCGGCGCTTCGATGCCGGCGACCAGCAGCGTCGCCCCGGCCAACGTCTTCGGCAGCGGCACCGAGGGGGCAGCCGCCGTTGCGGATGCCAGGTTGCGCCCGAACAGCGAAACGATGCTGCCGGGTGCCAGCGCTCCGCCCGGCGCGAAGCTGGCGGCATTCACCACGCCGCCGGGGAAAAGGGCCGCCGCTTTGGGGTTGTCCCGCACCTGCCCCGGAACCTGCACTTCCGCCGCAGGCAAGGCAGGCAAGTTCGCCGTCAGGGTCACATTGACCAGCGGCGATGCCGCCGAAGCACGCCAGGTGCCCACGTAGATCCCATTCCCGGTCCCGGCCAGCGTGAGCGGGGCGTCCCCGTTGGAGAAGCTGGCTACCACGGAAGCGTTGGGCACCGGGTTTGCGCAATCGTCCACCACCTGGACTTCCAGCCGGGTGGCTGCGCCGGCCGTGGTGGTGAAGTTACGGCCCAGGGAGCGGTCGGCCAGCAGCAGCTTGGTCGCCGTGCACCCGGCCAATCCCGTGAGCTCCGCTGAGGAGGCGGCCGTCGCCGAGCCCACCACCAGGAAGAACACCTCCACCACCTGCGGCGGGCCTTCTTCGCCGAACTGGTACGTCAGCGCGGCCCGGTAGATGCCGGACGCCAGACTGCCCAGGCTGGGCTGCACCACAATGGTGCGGGGGTCGCTGGCCGAGACCACCAGGTTGCGCGGCAGTATTTCCAGCCAGTTGCCGCCCGCCGCGGTCACCACGCCGCCGCGCGCTTCCACGTCACCTTTCTTAGAAGTGGTCATCTGCACGGTCTGGGAGCCTGGCGAGGATGTCCCCGCCTGCCCCGTAAAGATGAGCTGGGGCGGCTGCACCTGGATGGCCGGCAAGGCGCTCTCCGGCAGCACCTGGAGTTCCGCCGTCACCAGGTAGGGCGAGTTGTTGGCGCCCGTCCCATCGATGCGCACAAACCCACTGTAGTTTCCCGGGGCCAGCCCGGTGGCGTTGACCTGCACGTTCACAAGCGGAATGTTCGGCGCCCCGGCTTCGCTGCGCCCGCTGGTCGCGCCGGAGGAGGTGGCCGCGCTCAGCCAGTTGCCTCCGTTCAGAGTGGTGGTCCGAACCGTCCACTCCAGCGTCCCCTGACCGGTATTCAGAATGCCGAAGCTCTGCGCGGCACCGGCGCCCTGCGCCACCTGGAACTGCAACCCCTGCTGGGTGGTGAGGATAGTCTTGGTAACCTGGGAGAGTAGAAGCGTGACCGGGATCTCCAGGATTTCGTTAAGGGTCCGGTTCTCCACCTGCACCAGGCCCGAGTAAACCCCCGGCTGCAAGCCGGCCACGTTGAAGCGGATGGGCAAGCGCGACGGGGCTCGGGCCGAGGCCGTGCCCGCGGTGGCCTGCACGCTCAGCCAGTTGCCGCCGCCGAGCGCTTCGGCCTGCGCCCTCCAGTTGAAGGCGCCCGCACCGCGATTGCCGATCCGCAACGTCTGCACGGGCGGGTTCCCCGAGCCGGCCTGCACCTCCACCACCAGCGACTCCGGCTCGATAACAAGCTCTGCGGCCAGGCCTTCGGTCACGGTCAGGCCCACTGCGATGGTTTGGACCGGCGGCGCAGCCAGCGGCGCCTGCACCGTCACCGTCCCGCGATAGCTTCCCGCCGCCAGGCTCTCCACGTTAACACTCACTGAAATCACCGCCGGCGTCACCCCGGCGGCTGGAGAAACGCTCAGCCAGGCTTCCGAAGCCTGTGCCGTCCAGGCCAAGCCGGTGACCGGGCTGGAGATGCCTGCTTGGCGGGCGGGGACAAGCGGGGTGCCCGAGGGAGCAGAAAACGTGAGGCTGGACGGGGTGACGGTAAACGAAGGGGCCGCCGCCAGCACCTTGCGGATGCGGTCGTTTTGGGTGTCTGCGAGGTACAGATTGCCGGCCGCATCCACGGCCACCTCGCGCGGGCTGCTCAGCAGTGCCGCGGTGGCCGGCCCGCCGTCCCCCGAAAAGCCTGACCGGTCGCTGCCGGCTACGGTCGTGATCGTCCCGTTGGCGGCCACCTTGCGAATCCGGTCGCTCGAAGCGATAAAGAGGTTGCCTGCTCCGTCCACCGTGACCGTGTAAGGGTAGGGCACCGCGGCGCTGGTGGCCGGGCCTCCATCCCCAAGCGCGCCCGTGGTCCCGTTTCCTGCCACCGTGGAGATGATTCCACCCGCTGTCACCTTGCGGATCCGGTGGTTCAGTTCGTCGGCGATATACAGGTTGCCGCTGGCGTCCACCGCCACGGCTCGCGGCTGGTTCAGGGAGGCGGCCGTGGCCGACCCGCCGTCGCCGGAGAAGCCGGCAACTCCGTTCCCGGCGATGGTGCTGATGATCCCGGCGGTGTTCACCTTGCGGATGCGGTGGTTGTCAACGTCGGCGATATAGAGATTGCCAGCCGCGTCCAGCGCAATCCCGGCGTACAGGTTGAATG
>CAYVGN010000445.1:0-2633 GCA_964451215.1 uncultured Acidobacteriota bacterium | reverse complement strand
CGGCCCCAGCCCCCATCACCAACCCGTTCCTGGCGGGCATGCTGCTGGACGTGCAGGTCCGCTCCTCGCCCGACATCCGGTTCGAGATTTCGCTGGCTCGCAACATTCAACTGGACGCCGACCTGCGGCTGCGGGGCACCGCCGCCCGCCCGGCCCTGCTGGGCCGCGTCAGCCTGCTGCAGGGCGAGGTCATCTTCGCCGGAACCCAGTACCGCATCAATCGTGGTGACATCAGCTTCGTCAACCCCTTTGCCATCCAGCCCTTCCTCAACCTCGACCTGCAAACCAACGTTCAGCAGTATGAGATCGCCATCAGCCTGAACGGCCCGCTCGACAAGCTGGGCGTCAACTATCGCTCTGAGCCCCCGCTGCCCTCGGGCGAGATCCAGATCATGCTGGTCACCGGGCGCACCCCGGGCGGGACAACGGGCACAGCCGCGGCGCAGCAGTGGCCGCAGATCGGCGCCAACACCATCCTCTCGCAGGCGCTTAACGCCGCCGTGGGCAGCCGCGTGGAGCGCATCTTCGGGGTCACCCGGCTGCGGATCGCGCCGCAGGTCGGTGGCCCGGAAACCAACCCCAGTGCCCGCCTCACCTTTGAACAGCAAATCACCCCCGACGTCCGCTTTACCTACATCACTAACGTTTCCGGCCCGCAGCAGCAGATCATCCAGGTGGAATGGATCGTCAATCAGCGCTGGTCGGTGGTGGCGGTGCGCGACCAGAACGGGCTGTTCGGGATTGACATCAAGTGGCGCAAGCGCTTCAGGTGAGGGGGAGTTTCCGGTGGCAAATGCGGGCCCCGCCTCCGCTCGCCCTTTCATCTTGGGCCCGGAGACCTTAAACTGGCGCTGTGTGGCCCTGGGGGAACGAGGGCTCCCGCGGGGAGCCTGACTACGCCAAGCAGCGCGCCAGCATGGTCGAGCGCCAGTTGCGCGCCCGGGGTGTTCGCGACCAGCGGGTGCTGGCCGCCATGCTGGACATCCCCCGCCACGAGTTTATCGCCCCGGAGCACCGCTCGCACGCCTACGAGGATCGGCCGGTGCCCATCGGCGCCGGCCAGACCATCTCCCAGCCCTACATGGTCGCGGTCATGACCGAGGCCCTGGAGCTTTCGGGCCCGGAAAAGGTGTTGGATATCGGCACCGGTTCTGGCTACCAGGCGGCGGTGCTGGCCCGTCTGGCCGCCCGCGTCTACACCATCGAACGGGAAGCGGAACTGGTGGAGAAAGCGCGGCAGACCTTCCAGTGCCTGCGGCTGGCCGGCTTTGTGGAAGCCGAGCGGGTCGAATTCCTCCTTGGCGACGGCACCGAGGGCTACGCCCCCGCTGCCCCCTACGACGGCATCCTGGTGGCCGCCGCCGCTCCTGCGGTCCCCACCACCCTGGAGGAACAGCTTGCCGAGGGCGGCCGCCTGGTCATTCCCGTTGGCGACCTGACCTTCCAGGAACTCCTCCTGATCCGAAAAGTCACCGGCCGGCTGGTGAAACGGGTGGTCAACGAGTGCCGCTTCGTCCCCCTGGTCGGCAAGTACGGCTGGAAACAGTGAAAAATGAAGAATGCCGCGGGGCGCATAATCATTCTTCGCTCTTCATTTCTTATTCTCCCTGAGTAGAATCACCGCCATGAGTATTCTGGCTTTGCTCTGCTTGCTGGGGTTTGTGCCTGTCTCCGGGGATGCCGCCGGTGACGGCTTCGTTCTCATCCCGGGCGGGACATTTCTAAGCGGCGACGTCGTCACCCGAAAGGGCCGGCAGGAAAGCGTGCAGGTGGACGCGTTCGAGATGCTCGATCACCCGGTCACCAACCGCGAGTACAAGGCCTTCGTTGATGCCGCCGGCTATACGCCGCCTGCGCACTGGACGGGCGGCCGTATCCCGGCGGGCATGGAAGACCACCCGGTCGTCTTCGTAAATCGCTACGACGTGGACGCCTACCTGGCCTGGCGCGGCCGCGCGGAAAAGCGCCTCTACCGCCTGCCCACCGACGCCGAGTTCGAGTATGCCGCCCGCGGTGGCCTGGAAGGGAAGCTATACCCGTGGGGGGACGACGATCCCGCCGGTCGCGCCAACTTCGACGCCGACGGCACGCGCACCGCCGCCGACTGGCGCCGCTTCCTGAAGCCCGTCCGCAGCTACGCCCCCAACGCTTACGGCCTCTACGACATGGCGGGCAACGTCTGGCAGATGGTGCGGACTTTTCCTGACCCGGCCCGGCAGCGCTACAAGTACCGCATCGAGAACCCCACCGACCTGGAAGGCCGGGTGGTGGGCGGCTCTTGGGCGCGCAGCGCTGTGTACCTGCGCTGCGGCTACGGCGGCGGCTTGGGCGCGGGGATGCGCCTGCCCGACCTGGGGTTCCGCCTGGTCCGCGAGGTAGCAGGCTCAGCCTCCTTCCTCCCCAGGCCCCGCCGCCTGGTGGCCCTGCCGCAGGGCGAGGGCCGCGTGTTCCTGAGCTGGCAACTGTTGCCGGACGATCCGCCGGGCGTGGCCTTCCACGTTTACGCCTCCCGTCGCCGCGACGCGGCGGGCGAGCGCGTCACCAGCGCCCCGCTTGCCGGGGGCACCAACTACGTGGACACGCGCCCTGCTGTCGGGCTGGTCTACTACCGGGTGCGTCCGGTGGTGGGGGGG
>CAYVGN010000444.1:0-2675 GCA_964451215.1 uncultured Acidobacteriota bacterium | reverse complement strand
GCTGGCCGCGGCCAGCGTGCGCCCCTGGGAATCGTCAATCACCTGCGCATAGATGTGCTGGAGCGAGCGGAAGACGCTCAGCCGGGGCCGCTCCCCGGTGCCCCGCAGCGTCTTGCGGATCCGCTGGTGGACGCGGAGGCGCACCTCGTTCTTGGAACGACGCTGGATCATGTTATTTCGCTCCCGCGCCGGTCTTGCCAGCCTTCTTCTTCAGCCGCTCGCCGAGGTAGCGGACGCCCTTCTGCTTGTAGGGCTCGGGGGCGCGCAGGCGGCGCATGTTGGCCGCCACCTGGCCCACCTTCTGCTTGTCGATTCCGCTCACCACCAGCCGGGTCTGTTTGTCCACCGTTACGCTGATGCCCTCCGGCAGGGGGAACTCGATGGGGTGCGAATAGCCGAGGTTGAACACCACCATGCGCCCCTTGGTCTCGGCGCGGTAGCCGACGCCGACGATCTCCAGTTCCTTGCTGAAGCCCTGGGTGACACCGAGGACGGCGTTGGCCAGAAGGCTGCGGATGAGGCCGTGCAAGGCGGCCTGCGAGTCGTTCTCCCGCCTGCACACCAGCGTGGCGTCCTGCACTTGGGCATGAATGCCCGGAGGCAGGGGGGTGCTCAGCTTTCCCTTGGGCCCTTCCACCAGGACGCTGCCGTCCTGGACGTTCACCTTGACGCCCTTAGGAAGAGGAATGGGTTTGTTGCCAATTCGCGACATAAGGTGTCCTTCGGCCGCCGGGCGGCTGCAGCGCCAGCGTCCCGCCGGACGGCTGGCGGCGCTACCAGACCTCGCACAGCACCTCGCCGCCCAGCCGCTGCTGGCGAGCCACTCGCCCGGTCATCACGCCCCGCGGCGTGGTGAGGATGTTGATGCCCAGCCCGCCCATCACCCGCGGCACCTCCCGGTGCCCCACGTAGACCCTGCGCCCCGGCCTGGAGACCCGCCGCAGGATGGAGATGATGGGTTGATTGTCGGACGCGTACTTCAGGCGGATTTCCAGCCGCCTGCGCGCCCCATCGTCGAAGGCGCGGTAGCCGGCGATGTAGCCCTCTTCTTTCAGGATGCGAGCGATCTCCAGCTTCAGTTTCGAGGCCGGCATTTCCACGGTCTTGTGCCGGGCCTGCAGCGCGTTGCGGATTTGCGTCAGGAAATCGGCAATGGGGTCAGTA
Organism: uncultured Acidobacteriota bacterium; assembly: GCA_964451215.1. Taxonomy (GTDB): domain Bacteria; phylum Acidobacteriota; class Terriglobia; order JAJPHL01; family JAPKYU01; genus CAYVGN01. The sequence continues at coordinate 1,511 of CAYVGN010000444.1, read as the reverse complement.
GCGCTCATCTGCTTCCACCGCTGTGGCGATGGGCATTGCTGCCCGCCGCCGGGACGGGCAACAACGCCCGCCCCCACTCACCAACTGGATTTGGCTACCCCGGGGACCTCGCCCTGCAGGGCGAGATTCCGGAAACAGAGGCGGCAAATCTGGAATTTCCTCAGGTAGCCGCGCGGCCGCCCGCAGAGCCGGCAACGGTTGCGGTGCCGCACCGAAAACTTCGGTTTCTTCCGGTCCTTGGCAATCTTGGCTGTGGTCGCCATCCTTGGTCCTCAGTCCTGTGCTGCCGGGCCCCCTAAGGCCGGAACGGCATGCCGAGATGAGCCAGCAGCGCCCGGGCCTCGGCGTCGGTCCTGGCCGTGGTCACGATGGTGACGTTCATCCCCTTGATCTTGTCCACCTTGGCGTAATCAATCTCGGGGAAGATGAGCTGGTCGGCCAGGCCCAGGGTGTAGTTGCCGCGGCCGTCGAAGGAGCGGGTGGAAACGCCCCGGAAGTCGCGCACCCGCGCCAGGGCCACGTTCACCAAGCGGTCAAAGAACTCGTACATGCGGTCCCCGCGCAGCGTCACGCAAGCGGCGATGGGCATGCCCGCCCGCAGGCGGAAGGCGGCGATAGACTTCTTGGCGCGGGTGATGATCGGCTTCTGCCCGGTGATCTGCGCCAGTTCCACCGCCGCCGCGTCCAGCAGCTTCACGTTCTGGCTGGCCTCGCCCACACCCATGTTCACCACGATCTTCTCCAGCCGCGGCGCCGCCATGGGGTTCTGGTAACCGAACTCCTTTTGCAGCGCGGGCAGGATCTGTTTCTGGTAGCGTTCTTTCAGTCTGCTGGCCATGCGAGCGAGCTTACCTTTCGATCGGGTTCCGGCACTTGCGGCAGATGCGCAGGGCGCGGAGAGGGCGGCCCTGGGGGTCGCGCTCCACTCGGAACCCCAGCCGACGCGGCGCGTTGCACGAGGGGCAGATCAGCATCACGCTGGAGATGGCGATGGGGGCCTCGCGCTCGGCGATCCCGCCCTTGATCTGGCGGGCGGGGTTGGGCCGGGTGTGCTTCTTCATCATCATCACGTGCTCCACCAGCACGCGGCCCTTGTCGGGAAACACCTGCAGCACCCGCCCGGTCTTGCCCTTGTCGCGCCCGGCGATCACCCGCACCATGTCGTCCTTGCGAATCTTGGCGGGCATCAAAGCACCTCCGGCGCCAGCGAAACGATCTTGGCGAACTTCTTCTCGCGCAGCTCACGGGCCACCGGCCCGAACACCCGGGTACCGATCGGCTCGCCGGCATCGCTGATCAGCACCGCCGCATTCTCGTCGAAGCGGATGTAGGTGCCGTCGCGGCGGCGCTGCTCCTTGCGCATCCGCACCACCACCGCTTTCACCACCTTGCCCTTCTTGATCTGGCTGTCCGGGGCCGCTTCCTTCACCGAGGCCGTGATGATGTCGCCCAGTCCCGCCCGCGCACCTACCGAGCCGCCCAGCGGCAGGATGCAGGCGATCCTCCGCGCC
>CAYVGN010000443.1:0-2702 GCA_964451215.1 uncultured Acidobacteriota bacterium | reverse complement strand
GGTGGCGTTCAGCGGCTCCCGCCGCCGGGAGCCGCTGAACGCCACCAGAACCTGCGGCCAGGTGCGCCCCCCATCGCTGGAAACTGCCACCAGCAGGCGTGCTTCGAACGGCGGCATGACTTCAAAGGATTGGAAAACCGCGTAGGCGGTGCCGTCCGGGCCGAAGACAAAGGCCGGATCCCCCGCCACCTTGTAGCGGCCGCTGTCGTCCTCGGCCTCCTCATCCGTGCCCAGAGGGAGCAGGCCGGCAGGTGACCAGGTGCGCCCGCCGTCGAAGGAGTAGGCGTAGCCGACTCCCTGGCGGTCTTCCTCCCAGGCGTTCCAGCCGGCGACCAGGTTCAGGGGGTTGGCGGGGTTAACCGCGATCGAGACTTCGTTGTCGGTGAGCGAATCGGCGCTGATGTTCACCGCTGCGCTGACCCGCGGCGAGGGGGGAGCGGCGCTGGAGGCGGGTGGAGCCCCCAGCCACCAGGCCAGCAAGAACGCTCCGACAATGCCTCGCCTATGCATTCCAGTGGGACAGGCATCCTTGCCTGTCCGCTAAACCGTGGGACAGGCATCCTTGCCTGTCCGCTAAACCAGCTCCACGGACTTCAGAACCAGGACAGGCAGGGATGCCTATCCTACAGGGACTAACCCTTGCCCAGCGCCGTGAAAAACCGGGCCACGGTCTCCACGCCCCGGAAGAAATTCGACAGCGAAAACTTCTCGTTGGGGGCGTGCAGGTTGTCGTCGGGCAGCCCGAAGCCCATCATCGCCACGGGGATCTTCAAGTGCTCGTGGAACACCCCCACCACCGGGATGGAGCCTCCCGAGCGCACGAAGACCGTCTTGCCCCCGAAGACCTGGGAGAACACCTTGGCCGCCCGGGCAATGTAAGGATTGCGCGGGTCAATGAGCAGGGGCGGCGCGCGGTGCAGGACCTTCACCTGCACCTTGATCCCTGCGGGCGCCAGTTCGTGAACCTGTTTTTCTAGGACGGCGATCACCTCCTGCGGCTTCTGGTCGGGAACCAGGCGGAGGCTGACCTTGGCGGCGGCGCGCGCCGGGATCACGGTCTTGGCGCCGGCGGCGGTGTAGCCGCCGACAATGCCGTGGACATCCAGGGTGGGCCGGGCCCACATGCGCTCCAGCGCGTCGCGCTTCTCCCCGACCAGCGCCGTCGAGCCGATTTCTTCAGCGCGCAGCCGCTCCGCGTCAAACGGGAGCCGCCGCCAACTGGCTCGCTCAGCCCGCGCCGGCGGCCGCACCGACTCGTACAGGCCCGGCAGCCGGATCTTCCCGTCGGCCGTTTTCAGCCTGGCAATGATCCAGCAAAGCGCGTTGAGCGGGTTGGGGGCCACGCCGCCGTAAAGGCCGGAATGCAAGTCGTGCGAAGCCCCCTCCGCTTCCACTTCCACGTAGACCAACCCGCGCAGGCCGATGCACAAAGTGGGCAGGTCGGGGGCGAACAGGGCGGTGTCGCAGACCAGCGCCACGTCTGCCTTCAGCTTCTCGGCGTTCTGCGGCACGTACTGCTCGATGCTGTGCCCGCCGGTCTCCTCCTCCCCCTCGAAGATGAATTTCAGGTTGACGGGGAGCGGGCCGCCCAGATGGCGCAGCGTCTCCACCGCCTTCAGTTGGATCATTACCTGGCCCTTGTCGTCGGAGGCGCCGCGCGCATAGACGTTGCCATTGCGGATGGTGGGCTCAAACGGCGGCGACTTCCACTCGCCCAGCGGGTCCGGGGGCTGGACGTCGTAATGGCCGTAGCAGAGCACGGTGGGCGCCCCCTCGGCTCCCTTCTGCTCGGCGTAGACCAGCGGGTGCCCGGCCGTCTCGATCAGCTCGGCCTGCTCGATCCCTACTCGCCTCAGCGCGCCGACCAGGAACTCCGCGCCCCGGCGAAGCTCAGGCTGGTATTGCGGATTGGTGCTGATGCTGGGGATGCGGAGGAAGTCCCACAGCTCCTCCAGCCAAGCTTCGCGGTTCTGCTCCACGTATTGAACTAGAGAGTCCATTCATCTCCTTTGCCAGCAACAAGAGGGGACCCGGCCACGATCCTTCAGTATACATGCCAGCCGGTCCGGTTCCAAACGCCAGGGGCGGGGGCGGTGCCACTTCCGTCAAACACGCCATGTGTCCTTGGCGGCCCTGAGGTTGTGGGAGGCGGCGCGTTGACTCTGTCGGAAGTCCTTGATATACCACGGTTGACGCTACGAAGATGCCTTTCCCGCTGCGCGGCAACCTGCTGGTAGTGCATGGCGGCAGCCCGACCGCGGTGCTGAACGCCTCCCTTTACGGCCTGCTCCGCGAGGCGTCGCGCCACCCTCAGGTGGAGGGCATGCACGGCGCGCGCTTCGGGGTAGAGGGCCTGCTCAGCGGCAGCTTCATGGACCTGCGGCGCGAGCCGGCCCAGAACATCGAAGCGCTGCCGCACACGCCGGGGTCGGCGCTGGGCAGCAGCAGCCGGGCGGTGGAGCCGGAGGATTACGAGCGCATCCTGGAGCAACTGCGCGCCCGCGAGATTCGCTTCCTGTTCTTCAATGGCGGAAACGGGACGATGTTGGCCGCCGGCCGGCTGGCGCGGCTGGCCACCGAGCGCGGCCACGAGGTGCGCATCATCGGCATCCCCAAAGCGGTGGACAACGACATCGTCCGCACCGACCATTGCCCCGGCTACGGCAGTGCTGCCCGCTACCTGGCCGTGACCGCCCTGGAGG
>CAYVGN010000442.1:0-2712 GCA_964451215.1 uncultured Acidobacteriota bacterium | reverse complement strand
GCGCGGGCCACCGGCCGCCAGCGTCTTGGCGATCTGGTCGAAGCTCATCCTGGCCGGGTCCGGCGGTGCCGCCGCATCCACTTCCGCCCGCGACAGCACCTTGAATCCCGCCGGGGGGAAGGCTTCGGCCTTGGCCTGCTGTTTCAACTGCTCCAGCCCTTCTTCGGAACCGTGGTACTGGGTGTAGATCTTGCGCACGTAGGCATCCACCTGCTGCCGTCCGGCCGGCGGCAACGCCCCCGGACCATCCAGCGCCACCGCCCGGGCGAAGGCCCAGAACGCCTCGTTGTACTTGGGCGCGGGACGCTCGGAGATGTAGGCGTTGCCCAGCCGGTAGAAGGCGGCCGCGTCCTGGGGCGCCAACTCCGCCGCTTGGCGGAATTCCTTCTGTGCGTTCTCGTAGTTCTTGCGGCCCATGTTCACCACGCCCAGCGCCTGGTGGAAGGTGGCTGCGGCCGCATCCTTGGTCCTCTTCAGGTCGTCCGGGTTGACGCCGGGCGGGCTGAACTGGGGCAGTTGTTCCAGTCCGCGGCGCCCCACCTGCTCTGCCTCGTTCAGTTTCTGCTGGAAGGCCGGGTCGCTCTCGCTCAGCGGCGTCTGGATAAAGACGTTGCTGGAGAGGATCATCCCCCGCATGTTGTTGGGGTTCACCTTCAGCAGCTCCCGGGCAGTGGCTTCCACATTCTGTCCCGCCTGCAGTTGCGCCACCAACTTCAGTTCCAGCGCGTCTTCCTTGACGGCCGTGTTGGGGTACTTGGCCAGGAAGTCGGTCAACAGCTGGGCCTTCTTGGCCGGATCGGCCTCGTTCAACGCCGCCACGTAGGCGTTGTACTCGGCCGGATCGGTGATCTGCCTTTTCTCTTGTTGCTGGCCGGCAGGCGCCTGGGCAGGCTGAGCTTGCAGCCCGGCGGGAAAAGCCAGCGACAATGCGGTCAGAAGCAAAGCAATGAGAAGCTTCATGGCACTCCCCTTGTCAGTAATTGAAGAGCGCTTCGGCCGAATGCCAGCGAAAACCTCGGGATTATACCGAAGGCATCGGCAATCTCCAACCCCGTGCGCAACGGCAGGCTTTTGCCGGGCATAGCTCTGGGGCGGACCGCAACGGTTGCCAGGCCGTAGGCTGCCTTCCCATTGGGGCCGCCTCCGGTCGAAGCGCTGTTAGGAACCGTCCTCCACCGTGTCGGAATCCTCCGCGATCTCGGCAGCGCGCCCGCGGGGGCGGCGCGCCCTCGCATGGTGCACTTCGAGCAGGTGGGCCAAGTACTGGCGGCGCTCGCGAGGCAGACGCTGGTCGGCGGTGATGTCGGCCAGGTCGCCGCGACGCACCTGCTCCACCAGTTCCAGCATCCGGCGCAGCGAGGTGGCGGGGTGACGGATCAGCGCCAGGCGCACCTCGTAGAGCGTGGACCAGTGCGGGTGTAATCCGATGGCCTCTACCGGCCCCGGCCCCAGGCGGTCCTCGCGCAGGGTCCGGACAACCCATTCTGCGGTCAAGCGCGGGTTCTCCAGGGCGGTGCGGAACACCCCCGGGTCAGGATCGCCCAGCAGCGCGGCGGCGATGCGCGTGGTGCCCTGGCGGGCCAGCGACAGCCGCTCCCCCAAGCTCAGGCCTTCCAGCCGCGCCACCACCGCCTCTTCTGCCACGCGCCGAATCTCGGGGCCGGCGCTCGGCGTGGTGGCTACCCGCACCAGGTCGAACGTGTACAGATAGCGCAGCAGCGTCAGCGCGATGCTGCGCGGAGTGTGCGGATGCCGCACCAGCGCTACCTTAACGGGGTAGGGGCGGATCAGCCGCTCCCGCGCCGCCAGCTCCCGCAGCAGTCCCTGCCGCAGCTCCTTCCGCGCCAGCAGCACTTTCAGGTGGTCTTCATTGAGGCGCGGGTTGTCCAGCAGCGCCAGCAGGACTTCCTCGGAACGATCGAAGAGGATGGTGGCCAGTTCTTCAGCGCTGCCTCCCGCACGCCGAAGGCGTTCCTCCAGCTCCATGCGCGTAGAGGGCGGCCCGCAGACCGCTCCTTCCAGTTCAGAGTAGCACAAACGGCGGTAGGCCGTGTCTCACCCTTGCGGTTCACCTTGCCCCCCAAGCCTCAAGCCGGACGCCCGAAACCCGGAACCTGAAACCTGAGATCTGAACCTCACCCCCTTCACCCGAAAGAAGCTATACAATAGGCCGCGTACCGGACGTGGTATGGAACGCGCGGTTGAGCCGTGGCTCTCCGCATCCCAGATGAGCCGAAAGGACCCATCGCGCGTCCGGTACGTCCCGTCGTTGGCGTTGCCCGTGCACTCCTGAGCGGCGCTGATCCTTCACGGAGGCGAGTGGCCGGCTCTCGCCCGTTTGGCATTGCCGCCAAATACCGGCAATTCAACTGTGCCCGTCGAGGGTGGGGGGTTCAAAGACATAGAAGCTAAGGGCGGTATCGCCCTGTTCGATGACGCGGCTGCGCGCCAGCGCCCCGTAGCGGGGCTCGAGCGGCGTGCGGCGGGCGTGCTCGGCAATGGCCGTCCCCTCCGGACGCAACACCTCGCCCTGGCTGAGGAGGGTCAGCACCCGATGGTAGTCGTGGACGGCGTCGTAGGGAGGGTCGAGGAAAACAAAGTCGGCGGGACGGGGCAGGCTGCCAGCCCGCTTGCGGCCCGCGGTGGTCGGCGTAGCCAGCACCGCGGCCGCCGGGCGTTCCAACACCAGCGCGCGGGGCTCCACCCCAAGGC
>CAYVGN010000441.1:0-2742 GCA_964451215.1 uncultured Acidobacteriota bacterium | reverse complement strand
ACTAGGCGGCGGAGCCTAGCGCGGTCGGCTCGTCCGCAAACGTCGGCCAGCCGGCAAAGACTCTAATCTGCGTCAACACCTCGCCGGTAATGCCGGAAGGCATTACCACTCTGAGGCCGATCTGTTCTCGCGCGCAGTGAGCCGCGATCCGCACTAGCGACCCGATGCCGAGGCTGTCCAGGTGCGTCAAGCCCCCCAGGTTCAAGACCAACTGCTCTGGCGCTTCCTTCAAACCCGAGCGAAGGGCTGTCTGAAGCCTGGCCTCCGCCTCCGGGTGGTTCCACAGGCGAAGATCCCCGGCGATGCGGAATACCAGCAAACCGGGATGGCGTTCCGCCTGGACTTGCATTTAAATCCCTCTCCCCGCCGGACAAAGAATACTCTTGCCTCCCGGCCGTGTCAAAATCCGCAAGGTGCCTGTGATAGGGCAGCCTGCTTTCCGGCCCAGGAAGGATGCGGGTCGCAATGCACCGGGTTCAATCCGGGCTGTACGTGGCAGTGGAGGTGTCCGTTTCCCAGACGGTGATGGCGGCCACCCGCACGCCGTTCCCCGGCTGCTGCGCGGCCAGACGCCTCTCGGCCTCCTGAAAGAAGTACCGGGCCAGATTCTCAGCCGAGGGATTGAGCACGTCGAAGGGAGCGATGTCGTTCATGAACTGGTGGTCGAGCCGTTCGGCGATCTCGCTCAGGATGGCCTTCAGGCGGACGAAATCGTAGAGGAGGCCGGCCGAGTCCAGTTCCGGCCCGCGCAGGGTGAGCCGCACGCGATAGTTGTGCCCGTGCGGTTTCTCGCATTTGCCGCGATAGCCGCGCAGGGCGTGGCCGGCGGCAAACGTTTCTTCCACGGTCACTTCGAACATTCGTCGGTAACCGTCGCCTCCCAGTAGTAGCCCGGCCGTTCTTGCCTGCGCATCAGGCAGCAGGTGGTGGATGCCGCCAGCAGAACTCCCCCTTACCGGGCGGGTTCATTCATGAACTTCCCGACTTCGGCGATATCCCGGGTGGTCCGGTAGTCGGGAAAGCTCCCCAGGAAGATTGTACCGTAATTGCGGGTGAGGATGCGGGTGTCGAGGATGGCCAGCAGGCCGCGGTCAGAGCGGCTGCGGATCAGGCGGCCGAAGCCCTGCTTCAGGGCGATGACCGCCTGTGGCACCTGGTATTCGAGGAAGGGGTCGGCGCCCTCTTCGCGCAGCAGGCGCAGGCGCGCAGCCACCACCGGGTCGCTGGGAACCGCGAAGGGGAGGCGGTCAATGATCACGCAGCTCAACTGCTCCCCTGGCACGTCCACTCCCTGCCAGAAGCTGCTGGTGGCGAACAGCACCGGGTTCGAGAGCTGGCGGAAGCGGTCGAGCAGCGCCGTGCGCGGCGCGGTGCCCTGGAGCAGGAGTGGGAAGGGCAGTTCGGGCGCAATCAGGTCGTACACCCGGTACATCTGCTGGTAGCTGGTGAACAGGACGAAAGCGCGGCCGCGGGTGGCCTCCAGGATGCGGCGGACCTCGGCGGCCGCCCGCTCGGGGAAGTCGGGGCGGCGCGGGTCGGGCAGTTCCGGCGGGATGTAGAGCAGCGCCTGGGAAGCGCAGTCGATGTGCGAATCGAGCGCGCGCTGGCGCGCCTGGCGGATGCCCAGGCGCCGCTTGATGAACTCGAAGCTGCCGGCCACCGCCAGCGTGGCCGAGGTGAGCACGCAGGTGTCAAGCTGCTCGAACAGGAACTGGGCCAGGATGGGGGCCACGTCAATGGGTGTGGCCTGGAGGAAGAGGCCTCGGCCGCGCCGCTCCATCCAGTAGACGAAGCTGCGCTCATCACTCTCCAGCAGGAAGCCCAGGTCGCGGCGCAATTCGCCCGCGCGCCGCGCCAAGGCGTGCACCTCCTCGGGCTTGTCCCGGATGGCAGCCAGCGACGATTCCAGGCCCGCCAGCGCGTTGATGGCGGCGGCGTAGGCGGCCGCGTGGCGCTCCAGGAACTGCGCGCGGCGCTCGAACCCCACCCGGCCTTCCTCCGGCAGGAGGCCGGCCAGCAGGCCAAACAGCACCTCGCCCCGGTCCCGCGCCGCCCGCGCCGCCTGGAACAGCTCCGCCGTCCCACACTGCTTCTGCCGCAGCGTGGCCTCGCAGTCGCGGGCCAGTTCCTCCAGCCGGTAGTTGCTGGCGCTCAGCCCGAAGTACTGCGCGGCGATGTCCTCCAGCTCGTGCGCCTCGTCGAAGATCACGGCGCTGTAATCCGGGATCACGCCCAGTCCGGGAACGTCCACCGCGCGGGCGGCCTTCAGGGCCAGGTCGGCGAAGAACAGGTGGTGGTTGACAATCACCAGGTCCGACTGCAGCGCGCGCCGGTGCATCTCGGTCAGAAAGCAGCGGTCGAATTGAGGGCACTTCTGCCCGGTGCAGTGGTCGCGGCGGGCATCCAGCCGGTCCCACAGCGTGCTGGTTTCCGGCAGTTCGGCCAGTTCGGCGCGGTCGCCGGTTTCCGTTCGTGGCTCCCAGTCGCGGACCAGCGCCAGTTCCTCAGGCTCCTCTACCACCTCCAGAGCCCCCTGCCGGGTGAAGTCGTAGAGTTTCTGCCGGCAAAGGTAGTTGTTGCGGCCCTTCATGTAGCAGACGCGCAGGGGCCGGCCGAAGTGCTGCTCCAGGAAGGGGATGTCCTTGAGGTAAAGCTGCTCCTGCAGGTTCTTGGTGCCGGTGGAAACCACGACGCGGCGCTCGGTGAGCACGAGAGCGACCAGCAGGAGCTGTCTCTTATACA
>CAYVGN010000440.1:0-2745 GCA_964451215.1 uncultured Acidobacteriota bacterium | reverse complement strand
AGTCCAAGGTCCAAAGCCCAAAGTCCAAGGTCCAAAGTCCAAGGTCCAAGGTCCAGAGTCCAAGGTCCAAAGTCCAGAGTCCAAGGTCCAAAGTCCAAAGTCCAAGGTCCAAGATCCAAAGTCCGAAGTCCCAAGTCCCAAGTCCCTAGACCTGGGGAGACTTTGGACCTTAGACTTTGAACGTCTAAAAGCGTGCTGCTGGAGCTGGAGGACATTTCTCGGTCGTTCGCCGGCGTGCCGGCGCTACGGGGCGCGTCACTCGGTGTGCGCCAGGGCGAGGTGCACGCGCTGGTGGGTGAGAACGGCGCGGGCAAGTCCACCATGATGAAGATCATCATTGGGAGCCTGCGTCCAGACGGCGGAGTGGTGCGGTGGCGCGGCGAGCCGGTCCATTTCAGCAACCCGCGGCAGGCGGCGGCGCGCGGCATCGCGCTGGCGCACCAGGAGCCGCTGCTGGCCCCGCACCTCACCGTGGCGGAAAACCTCTACCTGGGCCACGAGCCGGGCCGCGCCGGCGGCTTCCTGCTCCGGCATGAGGCGGTGGAAAGCGGGGCGCGTCGCCTGCTGGCGGAACACCGCCTGCCGCTGGACAGCCGGCGCCGTGCCGCACAACTGACTGCCGCTGAGAGGCAGATGCTGGAACTGGCCCGCGGCCTGGCCACTGCCCGCTCCCTGCTGATTCTGGACGAACCTACTTCCTCGCTATCGGAAACCGAGACGGAGACGGTGCTGCGGGCGGTGGCCGGGGTGAAACAGCGCGGGACCGCGGTCATCTACATCTCGCACCGGCTGGAAGAAGTGCGCCGCGTGGCCGAGCGCATCACCATCCTGCGCGACGGACGCGTGGTGCACAGCGGCGCTCTGGCCGAGCTTTCCACGCCCGAGATCATCCGCCACATGGCCGGGCGCGACGTGGCGCTTTCGCGGGAGGGGCCGCCGCGCGCGCCCGGCGCCGAGGCGCTGCGGGTGGAGAAGCTGGGGCGCAGGGGGCAATTCCAGGATGTCTCCTTCACGCTGCGCGCGGGCGAGGTTCTGGGGATCGCGGGCCTGATCGGGGCGGGGCGCACCGAGCTGTGCCACGCGCTGTTCGGCATCGCTCCGGCGGACACCGGCGCCCTCTACCTGCACGGGCAGGCCCGGCGCATCCGCTCGCCCCAGGACGCCATGCGAGCGGGCATGGGGCTGCTGACCGAGGACCGCCAGCGCAGCGGGCTGCTGTACGGCCGTCCCCTCGGCGAGAACGTCAGCGTCGCGGCCCTACCCCTGTTCAGCCCGCAGGGTCTGCTGCGGCTGGCGTCAGAGCGGAAAGCGGTGGAGGAGATGGCGGGTCAGTTGCGCATCGCCGGCCGCCCGGAACAGCGGGCGGAAACCCTGAGCGGCGGCAACCAGCAGAAGACGCTGATCGCCCGCTGGATGTTGACCCGCGCCCGCATCTTCCTGTTCGACGAGCCCACCCGCGGCATAGACGTGGGCGCCAAGGCGGAGGTGTTTGCGCTGATGGACCGGCTGGCCCGCGAGGGCGCCGCGGTGCTGATGGTGTCGTCGGAGATCCCCGAGCTGCTGCACGTGGCCGACCGGCTGCTGGTGATGCGCCGCGGCTGCCTGGTCACCGAACTCGATCCTACGCGGGTCACGCGCGAGGAGGTGCTGCACTGGGCGCTGTAACCCAAGCCCAGCCGAAGGAGCCGCGCCAGGAGCCCGCAGGGGTCCGCCCGCCCGCTGGCCTCTTCGCCAGCCTGCAGCGCCTGCTCCCTTTTTCCACCCTGCTGGCACTGTTTGTGCTGCTTTCGCTGGCCTCGCCCCACTTCCTCACCCGCCAGAACCTCTCCAGCGTGGCTCGCCAGACCGCCGTCATCAACATCATGGCGCTGGGCATGACCATGGTGATGATCGCCGGCGGCATTGATCTTTCCGTGGGCGCCATGCTGGCCTTCTGCTCGCTGCTCGGCACCATGACCCTGCAAGCCGGCTGGGCCCAGCCGCTGGCGGTGCTGGTGGCGGCCGCCTGCGGCCTGGCCTGGGGCGCCGCCAACGGCCTGATGACCACCAAGCTGAGGGTGACCCCCTTCATCGTCACCCTGGGGACGCTGGGCATCATCCGCGGCCTCACCCTGCTGATCTCGAAGGGGCTGCCGGTGGTCGGCCTGCCGGCCTCCTTCTCCTGGCTCGGCGAAGGCCACCTGGGCGTGGTGCTGCCGGTGCCCCTGGTGGTGCTGGCGCTGGCCGCGCTGGTGGTCTATTTCCTGCTGATGCACACCCGCCTCGGCCGCTACGCCTACGCCATCGGCAGCAATCCGGAGGCGGCGCGCTATGCCGGCGTGCGCGTGGACGCCTATACGGTCGCGGTGTACGCCGCCTCCGGCTTGCTGGTCGGGGTGGCCTCCATGATCGAGGCCTCGCGACTCATGACCGGTCAGCCCACGGCCGGCGAAGGCTACGAGTTGAAGACCATCGCCGCCGTGGTGATCGGCGGGGGCAGCCTGCGCGGCGGCGAGGGTACGGTGGCCGGCACACTGGTCGGCGGCTTCATCATGGGCTTGCTGAGCAACGGGAGCAACCTGCTGGGCATTTCGCCGTTCCTGCAACAGGTCATCATCGGCAGCGTCATCATCCTTGCCGTGGCGGTGGACGAATGGCGGAAGCGGGTTTCGGCCGGCAGGTGACGCGTGGCAGGTGACAGGTTTCAGGCTTCGGGTTTCCACGAAGGTGCAGAGCTTGGCATGACGGCTGCCGGCTCCGTATAAT
>CAYVGN010000439.1:0-2757 GCA_964451215.1 uncultured Acidobacteriota bacterium | reverse complement strand
GTGCCGGCCACGAGGGCGGAGGTCATGCTGTTCAGCGATCGAAGGGAGGCGGGTCGCCTGCTGGCGGCCGGGCTGAGCGAATTCGCGGATCGCCCGGACGTCCTGGTGCTGGCGTTGCCGCGCGGGGGCGTGCCGGTGGCCTTCGAGGTGGCCTCAGCCCTCCACGTCCCGCTGGACGTTTTCGTGGTGCGCAAGCTGGGCGCGCCCGGTCAGGAGGAACTGGCCATTGGAGCCATCGCCAGCGGCGGCGTGCGCGTGGTCAACCGGGAGGTGGTACGAATCCTCTGTATCCCCCACTCGTTGCTTGAGGCCATTACCGCGCGGGAACAGCCCGAGTTAGAGAGGCGCGAGCGCGCCTACCGCGGTGACCGGCCTGCGCCGCAGATCCAGGGCCGCACAGTGATCCTCGTTGACGACGGGCTGGCCACCGGGTCCAGCATGCGGGCGGCAGCGGCCGCGCTGCACCAGCGGAACCCGGCGCGCATCGTCGTCGCTGTCCCGGTGGCCGCCCGGGCAACCTGCGAGGAGCTGCAGGAGGAGGTGGACCAGGTGGTTTGCGCCGCCACGCCGGAACCGTTTCTGGGGGTCGGGCAATGGTACCGGGACTTCAGCCAAACGACCGATGAGGAAGTGCGAGACCTGCTCCAGTGCGCCCCGCAACCGGGTGCCCGGCACGCCGCCTAGTACCGTGACCGCTTAGTTTCTTCCCTTGAGTACGGTCGTGAAGACTACGCGCACACAGGGATAGAGGGCGTCATCGGGTAGAAATCAGGCGGTCACGGCACTAGCTCCGGAGTGGAAGATGGAGGAGCGCGAAGTCACCATCGAAGCCGGTTCGGTCTCCGTCACCGGCAGCCTGCACCTTGCGGAAAGAGCCAGCGGGATGGTGCTGTTCGCGCACGGCAGCGGGAGCAGCCGGTTCAGCCCGAGGAACCGGTTTGTGGCCAGCGTGTTGCAGCGAGCGGGCATGGCCACCCTGCTGCTGGATCTGCTCACTTCCACCGAAGAAGCCAGCAATTCCAGGACGGCCCTGCTGCGCTTCGACATCGGCCTGCTGGCCGGCCGGCTTATGGCTGCCAGCGACTGGCTGGCTCGCTCGGCGGACACCGGGCGCCTGCCGCTGGGGTACTTCGGGGCGAGCACCGGTGCGGCCGCGGCCCTGGCAGCAGCCGCGCAGCGGCCGGCGCAGGTCAAAGCGGTGGTCTCGCGCGGCGGACGCCCCGACCTGGCCCAGCCGCAGCTTTCCCGCGTCCAGGCCCCCACTTTGCTTATTGTGGGCAGCAACGACTACCTGGTGCTGGAGATGAACCGCCAGGCCCTGGCCGAACTCCGCGTGGAGAGCGGGCTGGAGACAGTGCCGGGCGCCACGCACCTGTTCGAAGAACCGGGCGCGCTGGAGCGGGTGGCGGAACTGGCCCGCGACTGGTTCCAACGCTACCTCGCCTACTCCTGCCCGAGCCAGGCGGCCTGAACTCCCGGCACGAACGAGGCACCGCCGCCTCTGTACCGGACCGCTGACGATTCCTGCCGGCGTTCACGAATGCCTCTGCCCATGCCTGACACATGTCAAACATGGGCCAGGCGGTCTCATCGCGGCGCCACCAATTGCCGCCCCACGCCCAACACCTGATATGATCGTTGTCCTATGGCGGGTTCGTCGGTGACGACAACCGACTTCCTGGTGATCGGCTGCGGGGTGGCCGGGCTGCGCGCCGCCGTGGAACTGGGATCGGCGAGCCGGGTGCTGGCGCTGGCCAAGGACCGCCTGTCGGAGTCGGCCAGCGAGTACGCCCAGGGCGGCGTGGCGGTAGCCCTCAGCGATGAGGACGAGATCGGCCTGCACCTGGCCGACACGCTGCGCGCCGGCGACGAACTGTGCCACCGGCAGGCGGTCGAGGTGCTGGTCAACGAGGGACCGAAGCGCATCCAGGAACTGATCGAGTGGGGCACGCGCTTCGACCGCGCCGGAAGCAAGCTGGCCTTCACCCGGGAGGGGGCGCACAGCCGCTCGCGCGTGCTGCACGCCCAGGGCGACTCCACCGGCCGGGAGATCACCCGAACGCTGTTGGCGCGGGCCGAGGCTATGGGCAACCGCATCCGCTTCCATTCCTTTGCCTCCACGGTGGACCTGACGCTCGATGACGGGCGGGTCTGCGGCGCGGTCTTCTACGACGAGCAAGAGCGGAGCCTGAGGACGATCCTGGCGCGCGCAGTGCTGCTGGCTACCGGCGGACTCGGTCAGGTCTACGCCGACAGCACTAACCCCGAGGTGGCTACCGGCGACGGGGCGGCCATCGCCTTCCGGGCGGGCGCCGAGCTGAGCGACATGGAGTTCGTGCAGTTCCACCCCACCGCCCTTTACCTGAAAGGCGCGCCGCGCTTCCTGCTCTCGGAGGCGCTGCGGGGCGAAGGTGCCATCCTGCGCAACGCCGAGTTCTCGCGCTTCATGCCCCGCTACCAACCCGAGGCAGAGCTGGCGCCGCGCGACGTGGTCTCCCGCGCCATCATCTCGGAGATGCAGCGGACGCGCTCCGACTTCGTCTACCTCGACCTGACACATTTGGACCCCGAGTTTGTGCGCCGGCGCTTCCCGCGCATCTACCAGACCTGCATGCAGTTCAACATTGACATCGCGATAGAGCCGGTGCCCGTGCGCCCGGCCGCGCACTATGCCATGGGTGGGGTAGCCACCGACCTGCACGGGCGCACCACCGTGCCCGGGCTTTACGCGGCCGGCGAGGTGGCCTGCACGGGAGC
>CAYVGN010000438.1:0-2764 GCA_964451215.1 uncultured Acidobacteriota bacterium | reverse complement strand
GGCTATGACCATGACCCAGGGAAGGTCAAACCGGTCCTGCCATGCCAGAAAGCTGGCGAAGAGCAGAATCGTCTCGCCGGGCACTGGCAGCCCGGCGTTCTCCAGCATCACGCCGAAAAAGACGGCCCAGTAACCACACCGGCTGAACAGCTCCAGAAATTTTTCGGCCAGAAACTCCAAGCGTCTGTCCCCATGCTGTCCGGACAGGCAGGGATGCCTGTCCTACGGCGCACTCCGCACTCGCCATTCCTAGGGCCGGCCCCAGCCGCCGCCGCCCGGCGTTTCGATACGCACCACGTCGCCTGGCGAAACCTGGAAGTTGCACTTGCCCGGCAGCTCCTCCACACGCCCGTCGGCGCGCGAGAGGGAATTGCGTCCCGTCGCCCCCGGCCGTCCTCTGGCCAGCCCGTAAGGCGCGATCCGCCGCCGGTCGGAGAGGATGGTCACCTGGGCCGGCGCCAGAACTTCGATTTCCCGGACCAGGCCATCGCCACCTCGGTACTTTCCCGCCCCACCCGATCCTTTCCGGTAGGCGTAGCGCCGCACCCGCAGAGGATAGAAATACTCCAGGGCCTCTGCCGGGGTGTTCAAGGAGTTGGTCATGTGGGTGTGGATGCCGCTGGTGCCGTGGACGCCGGGACGCGCTCCCATGCCGCCGGCCACCGTCTCGTAGTAGGCGAAGGGGTGGCCGGTGCGCGGGTCGCTGCCCCCTATCGTCAGGTTGTTCATCGTGCCGGAACTGGCGGCCGGGACGCGATCGGGAGCGGCCTGCGCCAGCGCGCGGAAGAGCACGTCCACGATGCGCTGCGAGGTCTCCACGTTCCCGCCGGCAACGGCTGCGGGCGGCCGCGCGTTCACTACCGTGCCTTCGGGAGCCACCACCGTTATCGGGACCATCAGCCCGGCCGTAGCCGGCACCTCCTCGGCCAGCAGGCAGCGGAACACGTAGAACACCGCGGAATAAGTGATGGCAAAGACCGCGTTCACACTGCCCGCGACCTGCGGGGCGCTGCCCGTGAAATCCACCTGCGCCGCCCCCCGGCGCGGGTCAGTGCGGACTGCCACCCGGATCGCCACCGGGCCGCTGCCCACGCCGTCATCGTCCAGAAAATCCTCGGCGCGGAAAACGCCGCCGGGCAGGCGGCGCAGCAAGGAGCGCATCATTCTCTCGGAATACTGGAGCAGGTGGCGCATGTAGGCGCGCACTTCCACTGGGCCGTACCTGGCCACCAGGTCTTGGAGGCGGCGCGCGCCGACGCGGCAGGCGGCGACCTGGGCAGTCAGGTCGCCTTCCCGCTCCGCGGGTGTGCGCACGTTGCTGAGGATGAGGCCCAGCAGTTCCCGGTCGAGCCGCCCGTGGCGCGCGATCCGGGTCGGCGGAATGCGCACGCCCTCCTGGCAGATCTCGCAGCACAAGCCCATCGAGCCGGGGTAGGCTCCCCCCACGTCGGCGTGGTGCGCCCGGCTGGAGACGTAGAACAAAGGGCGGCGCCCCTCCAGGTACACGGGCATCACCAGGGTGATGTCCGGCAGGTGGGTGCCGCCGGCGAAGGGGTCGTTCAGGATGGCGATGTCACCCGGCTCCAGGCGCAGCCGCCCCACCGCCGCCCGTACCGACATGGGCATGGATCCCAGGTGCACCGGCATGTGGTCGCCCATGGCAATCACCCGCCCCTCGCCGTCGAAGACCGCACAGGAGTAGTCGCGCCGCTCCTTGATGTTGGGAGAGAAAGCGGTGCGCCGCAGAACGCCACCCATCTCTTCGGCGATGGAGTGAAACGCGCTCTTGTAAATCTCCAGCAGTACCGGATCGGCAGTCATCAGAACAGCTTTCAGCAGTCAGAGCTCAGCCTTCGGCTCTCGGCCGAGATGCTGGCTAGCAGGTGAGACTAACACCTGATCTCCAGGTTGCTCCAGGCATCCACCGAGACGCGAAAGCCGGGCGGCACGAACGCGGTCGCACTGTACTCGGCAACGACGGCCGGGCCGGCGAAACGGTCGCCCGGGCGCAACCGGTCCCGCCGGTAGATGGGGAAGCGGCGGCCGCGCCGTTCCACCAGGGCCTGCCGGCCATCCCCCGGCCGCCGCCGCGCGGCGGGCCACGTCGGCGACGGGGTTGGAACAGTGAGCCGCACCCGCACATTGACTACCTCCACGGGGCGCCCCGGATCGGCATAGCCATAGCGGACCTGGTGCGCGCGGTGGAACGCGGCCGACAGCGCACCCGCCTTCGCTGACCAGGGGATGTTGAGTTCGTAGCCTTGACCCACGTAGCGCAGGTCGGCCGAACGGGTAAGATGCAGCCCCTCAGCCTGCCCGGCGCGCGCCCGCTCGCGGCCCGTTCTGGACGAAGCGCCCGCCAGCAGCCCCTCGCGGCGCAAATCGCCGACGCCGCGGCGCTCCAGCTCCCTAAAGTGCCTTTCCAGGCGCGCCGTTTCGTCCGGCGCCAGCATGACGGTGCGCGAGTAATCCTTGACCACGTCGGAAAGTAGGATGCCCAGCGCGGAGAGCGCCCCGGGGTGCCGGGGCACCAGCACGCGCGGGATGCGCAGAGCGGCGGCCAGGGCGCAGGCGTGCAGGCCGCCCGCGCCCCCGAAGGCCACCAGGGTGAAGTCGCGCGGGTCGTGCCCGCGCTCCACTGAGATCACCCGGATCGCCTTTTCCATGGAGGCGTTGGCCACCCGCACGATCCCGTCGGCCAGTTCCAGCACGCCCCCCAGCGAGTCCCGGTGCCGGCGGAGGAATCTCTCGAAGAAGCGCCCGG
>CAYVGN010000437.1:0-2789 GCA_964451215.1 uncultured Acidobacteriota bacterium | reverse complement strand
TAGGCTTTAGGCTTTAGGCTTTAGGCTTTAGGCTTTAGGCTTTAGGCTCTAGGCTTGAGGGGTAAGGCTTCTTACTGAAGCCTGGCCAGCTCTGTTGGGCGATCCTGAAGCGTTTGCAGCAAGATGCTCAGAGCCGCTCCGTAAGGAGCTGAAAGCTGGAGCTTCACTGGATGGGACGGTTTCGCGCGCGGCTGGCAGCTACCGAGGTGAGCCCAGCCGAAGAGGGTAAGATCCGGATACGGGTGTGGGTGCGCAACGCCAGCGACCGGGCGTGGCCGCCCGCTGGCCCGATCTTTCTCGCCTACCAGGTTCTGGACGGCGCCGCTGAATCGCTGCTCAGTGAAGGAGAGCGGGTGCCGTTCGGGGTTGAGGTGCCCCCGGGCGGCGAAGCCGTGGCGACCCTCACCGTTCAACTGCCCCCGGAGGAGGGTTCCTACCGCGTGCTGGTGTCACCGGTGGAGGAGCCGGTGGCCTGGTTCTACCAGCGCGGTTCGGAGTGCCTGGCCGTGGAGGCGATGGTGAGCGGCGCAGGAAGCGTGACGGCACGGACGCGGCGCCTCACCCCGCTGGCCCGCCGCTGGGAACGGACGCAGCGTGTCTTGCGGCGCCTCGTGGTTTCCCCATTCCGGATCCCGCTCCGGCACCGCGCCCTGATCTGTTCCATGGTGCGCCGCGACGTGCACGGCCGCTATCGCGGCTCCGTGGCCGGGCTGTTCTGGACGGTGATCCACCCGCTATTGTTGATGCTCACCTACTTCTTCGTTTTCGCGGTTGTGCTCCAGGTCCGCTTCGGGCCCGGGGCGGAGGCCGCCGGGCCGGTCAACTTCCTGCTCTATTTCATCTGCGGGATGCTGCCCTGGCTGGCGTTCAGCGAGGCGCTCGGCCGCGCCCCGTCGGTGCTACTGGAGCACCGCACCCTGGTGACCCGCGTCCTGTTTCCGGTGGAGATCCTCCCGGTGAACATCGCCGTGGCCGGCCTGGCCGGCGGCTTCTTCGCGCTGCTGGTCTTTCTGGGCGCGCTCGTCTACTTTCGCCACGGCATCCCGGCCACCGCGCTCTACCTGCCGGTGGTGCTGCTGCCGCAGGTGCTGCTCACCATCGGTCTCTGCTGGTTCCTGGCGGCGCTGGGGGTGTTCCTGCGCGATACCGGGCAATTCATGGCCTTTCTGCTCACGCTTTGGTTCTTCGCCACGCCCATCTGCTACCCGGAGTCGGCGCTGCCGCGGCAGGCCTTGTGGCTGTTCGAGAAGAACCCGGCCTACGTCCTGGTGCGCAGTTACCGCGCCATCTTCCTGGAGGCGGCGGCGCCGCCGTGGCGCGCCCTCGCCTGGCTGGCGGCCGGCGGCCTGGCCGCCTACATCCTTGGTTTCGGATGGTTCCACAAGTCACGGAAGTCGTTCGCGGACGTGCTTTAACGGAATTGAAAAGTGGCAAGTGAAAAATGAAAAATGAGGAATGAAAAAGCGGGATTTCTCATTTTTCATTGTTCATTTTTAATTCTTCATTGTGATGAACGCCGTCGCCGCCACCAACGTCTCCAAGATGTACCGGATGTACGGCCGGCCCTCGGACCGGCTGAAGGAGATGGCCTGGCTGGGGCGGCGCTCGTTCCACCGCGACTTCTGGGCGCTGCGCGACATCTCCTTCGAAATCCCGCGGGGCGAGACGTTCGGCATCATCGGGCCAAACGGCTCGGGCAAGAGCACGCTGCTCGAGATCCTCACCGGCATCTTGCAGCCGAGCACCGGGCGGGTGCGGACTTCGGGTCGGGTGGCGGCATTGCTGGACCTGGGCGCCGGTTTCAACCCGGAGTTCACCGGGCGCGAAAACATCTTCATGAACGGCGAGATCATGGGGTTGAGCCGGGCCGAGGTGGAGCGCAACTTCCGCCGTATCGCCGAGTTCGCGGAGATCGGCGAGTTCATGGACCAGCCGATGAAAACCTACTCCACCGGCATGTGGGTGCGGCTGGCGTTTGCCGCCGCCATCCACGTAGACCCGGGCATCCTGGTGGTGGACGAGGCGCTGGCGGTAGGCGACGCCATCTTTGCCAACCGCTGCGTGCGCAAGTTTCAGGAACTGAAGGCGCGGGGCGTGACGGTGGTGCTCGTCTCGCACGACCTGGCGCTGGTCAAGCTGATCTCAGACCGCGCCCTGCTGCTCTATAACGGCCGCAGCGAGGCGATTGGGGACCCGGGCGAGGTGGTGAACCGCTACAACGGCATCGTGCTGGACCGGCAGCGCGCGTTTGCCGCCGCGGCGGCAGCGCCGGAATACCCGCTGCCCGCCCCCGCCTTGCAGGCCTCCTTCCGGCACGGCGACCGCCGGGCCGAGGTGATGAAAGTGGAGCTGTTCAACGAGGCGGGCGAGCCGGCGCGCCTGCTGCGCTCCGGCGAGACGGCCCGCGTCCGCGTCCAGGCCCGCTTTGCTGAGCCACATCCCAGCCCGGTGGTGGGCATGATGCTGCGCACCCGCATCGGCATGGAGGTGTACGGAACCAACACCCTGCTGGAAAAGGACCAGTGCGGGGAACTGGGGCCAGTGGAGGCGGGCGACTGGCTGGAGGTGAATTTCAGCTTCCCCTGCTGGCTCACGCCGCAGGAGTACACACTGACGGTGGCCACCCAGTCGGCGGACGGTTCCAGCCACGACTGGCTCGACGACGTGCTCTCGTTCCAGGTGGTGGGCGCGCAGCGGCCGGCCGGCGTCGCCAACCTCCACGCCCACGTGACTGCCGGGAAGATTTAGAATGACACGATGAATGTGCCGGAAATATTAGCGGGACTGCG
>CAYVGN010000436.1:0-2795 GCA_964451215.1 uncultured Acidobacteriota bacterium | reverse complement strand
CGGTCCAGGTCCGACTGCGTTCCGTCGAAGTAGAAGTTGCGGATGGGGATCTCAGCGTTATCGCGGCTGACGCGGGGATAGATGGCCTCGCAGATGATGCCGTTCATGCAGGTGAAGGGGCTGATGTCGGCGATGCCGTCGGCCCCCTTGCGCGCCAGGTACACGCTCTTGCCGACGTTCAGCACCATCTCGCCCATGGCGCCCCACTGGGGCAGGTAGGGCTCGGCGTAGGCCAGCACCTCGGCGGCCTCGTGCGGCTCCTCGTAACCGCGGCAGTCCTCCAACACCGGCTGCCAGAGGGCGTGCTCGTCGTGGCGCTGGAACTTCTGGCGCAGGTGGGCGGCCAGCATGGCGAAGGACCAGGACTTGCCCATCAGCCGCAGCCGGCGCACCTGCTCGGAGTTGGTGTACCAGACCCACTCGGCGATGTCGCTCATCCAGCACTCGGCGCCGTATTCCTCCAGCCGGCGGACCATCTCGTCGTTGGAGAAGTTGTTCAGGCGGCAAAAGATTTCGCCAACGATGCCGACGAGCGGGAGCTGGCGGTGGTAGCGGGCGGGCACGGCGCGGAAGCGATCGCGGGCGCGGGTGATGGCGCCCACCGCCGCCCGGAGCTGCTGGCCGGCGTCCTCATAGGTGGCCTCCAGGACGCGGGCCAGGTCGTCGAGCGATTCGGCGTAGGCCTGGTCGGCGGCCCCGGTTTCGGTCTCGTAGGGGCGGGTCTTGAGCAACAGCTTCAGCAGCAGGTCGCCGGCCACCAGCGCCCGCCAGGCGGAGCGCACAAAGATGCCCCGCACCTCGCCCAGGCCGGCGTAGGCGTTCTCGCTGGTCGGCGAGAGGATCTGGACTTGGTGGTAGCCCAGCGAATCCAGCACGCCGCGCAGGTGGGGCGCGTACTGCCCGAAGCGGCAGGGGCCTTCGGCAGTGGGCATGAAGAAGGCCGTGCGCTGCGGATCGGTGCCCGGCTGTTCCAGCACCTTGAGGAAGTCGCCGAGGGTGACCTTGGTGGGGTAGCACTCGTCGCCGCAGGTGTAGCGGGCGCCCAGCTCGCGCGTGCGCTCGTCCGAGGGCGGCGTACAGTCGGCGGCGATGCCCACGGAGCGGAAGGCCGAAGCGAACAGCCGGGCGCTGCCGTAGGACATCGGCGGCACCCACACCTTCTTCCCGTACAGGGGGTGCGACTCCGGGATGCGGGTCACGCGCCTTTTGGCTGTGAATAGCATCGCAGGATTCCTTTGCTGTCCAGGTAGGCCTCGCAGCGGGTCAGGTAGCCCGCGTCGTTGCCGTGGCCGTCGAACTGCAGCGTCAGGTAAGGCGAGCCGGCCGCGCCGTGCAGGAAGAACTTGATGAAGGAGTCGGGGCCGCACTTGAAGTTGGTGATGTAGACGACGTGCAGGCCGGGGAAGCGGGCCACGATGCGGCCGGCTGCCAGGATACGCCGGCCCGAGTTCCAGTACATATTGGGGTTGATGGGGCGGATGTCCTCGCCCTCCACCGGGAGGAAGTCCAGCGGCAGCACGTTGACGCCGTAAGTGTTGCGCAGCTTCAGGGGGATGTCACAGTTGAGGTTGCGGTCGTAGATGTTGTAGGCGCGGCCCACCAGCACCACCGCCGGCTCCCCGGTGCGCTCCAGCACCGTCAGCGCCTCACGGCCGGCCGCCTGGAGGCGTTCGCGGAAGTCGGTCTGGGCGGCGTAGGCGGAATCAGTTGCCCGGTCGCTGTCGCGCCGGCGGATGCCAACTGAGGCGAAGTCGCGCGCCAGTTCCTTCTTGACCTGCTCGCGGCCGAGCTGGAAGTGTACGGTGGGCGACAGGAACCGCGACTGGTGCGCCTGGAAGCCGGGCGCCACCCGCACCACGAACGGCAAGGTCTGGTTCCAGGGGCAGAAGTGGGCGGGCAGCTCCTTCTGGAACGGGGGCGCTTCCTCGTCAATGTTGTTGGGGATCAGCACATAGTCGGCGCCCGCTTCCAGCAGCGCCTCGACGTGGCCGTGGGCCAGTTGGATGGGGTAGCAGGGCTGGGCCACGGTCAGCTCCAGGCCCTGGGCGGCGATCTTGCGGTCGGTGGCCCCCGACAGGATCACGTCGAAGCCCAGCTCCTCCAGGTAGCGCGCCCAGAACGGGAAGCGCTCAAAGAAGAACATGGCCTGGGGGATGCCAACTTTGG
This sequence comes from uncultured Acidobacteriota bacterium, assembly GCA_964451215.1. Lineage (GTDB taxonomy): Bacteria > Acidobacteriota > Terriglobia > JAJPHL01 > JAPKYU01 > CAYVGN01. Next base: position 629 of record CAYVGN010000436.1, on the reverse strand, counting down.
GCCCGCGGCCCCGCGGCCCGCAGTAGCCTTCCAGCAGGGCCCGCTCGCGGAAGGCGATCAGGTCCGGAATTACCGGCCTGCGCTCGCTGCGCGCCCGCTTGCGGAACTTGTCTGAGCACTTGTCGCCCCAGTAGGTCTTCTGGCCCTCGATGGTGATCTCCTTCATGTCGCAGTAGTTCGAGCAGGCCTTGCAAACGAACTCGCGGGTGGCAAAGCGGGTGCGCGAAAGGTCGTAGCCGCGGAACTGGGAGGGCTGGCGGAGGGCGTGGTAGCGCTCGCGGGCGATCAGGGCCATGCCGATGGCGCCGATGACTCCGTTGTGCGGCGGCACGATGATGCGCTTGGCGAGCACCTTGGAGAAGGCGGCGGCCACCGCGTCGTTGTAGGCGGTGCCGCCCTGGAAGTAAATGACGTTGCCGATCTTGCGGCCGCGCACCACGCGGTTCAGGTAGTTGAACACGATGGAGTAGGCCAGGCCGCCCACCACGTCGCGGAGGTCGCCGCCGCGGTGCATGGTGGCGGTGACGTCGCGCTCCATGAAGACCGTGCAGCGCTCGCCCAGCCGCGCCGGCTGCTCCGCCTCCAGCGCCAGCCGCGCGAACTCGTCCTTGATGGGGATGCCCAGCTTC
>CAYVGN010000435.1:0-2816 GCA_964451215.1 uncultured Acidobacteriota bacterium | reverse complement strand
CGGCTGCAGATCAACTCCACTTCCTGCACCGCCAGTTTCACCCAGCGCGCGGGACTCGAGGCCCTGCGCGGCCCCCAGGATTGCGTCCTGGAGATGGTCGAGGAATTCCGGCAGCGGCGGAACCTGATGGTGGCCGGCCTCAACCGCATTCCCGGCTTCCGCTGCACTACGCCCCGTGGCGCCTTCTACGCCTTCCCCAACATCAGTGGGACAGGAAAAAGCTCGCGCGAGTTGGCTGACCTGCTGCTGCAAACGGCGGGGGTTGCCTCCCTGGCAGGTGCCAGCTTCGGACGGTTCGGCGAAGGTTACATCCGCTTCTCCTACGCCAATTCACAGCAGAATATCTGCCGGGCGCTGGAGCGCATCGAGGCCGCAGTGCGTCAGACGGTTGCCGTCTGACGCAAAGAATAAAAATTAAAGCGCGCGTCCTCCTTCCTCGCTCTTTCCTCCTGCTGTCTCCCTTTTTTCCTTCTTTAGCTGACGCCGATGACCCAGATCGGGGTGCGGAGCCAGTAGCCCAGCCAGGAAAGGTCGTCGCGCACCTGTTGCAGGTCCACCCGCGTGTGCGATGCCGGCTCCACAAAATTGGCTTCCAGCCGCGCGTCCCAGGTGATGATCACCCCCACGTCAATCATCCCTTCCTGCTCGGCCAGCAGAAAGCGGAGGTAATCACGGTAGAGCGTCTCCCGCTGCGACAGTTCGATCTCGATGGCCACGCGGTCCTTGCAGAGGTCGAAGTAGTGCCGGCGAAAGGTGCGGCCGGAAACCAGCACCTCCGACTTCCAGCCATGTCGTTTGAAGGCTTCCTGGACGAAGCGGTGCGGCGGAATCTCCGACTCCAGCCCGGTCAGGTTGATGGTCTGCAGAATCCCCACAATCTCCTGCTTGAGGCGCATGTTGGTGTTGAGGATGGCTTCAGCGTGGCAGTAGTCAACAGTTCTGAGCCTCATGACAGGAACAGCAGGGAAAAGCTGCCACTTTAGCACGCTATGGCAGCGAGGGGGGCGAGACAAGCCCAAACTGGGAAGGTATCAAAACGGTAAACAGGACTACTCTACACGGGAGCAGGGAAAGTAGGCCTGCCAGGCATACCAAAACTGTTGGCGGTAGGGAAACAGTGGAAGCTGGTGCCCTTGGAAGCGGCCGGAAACGGCCCGGCCGGTAAAGTCCCAGGAGCTGGCCGTTTCTTGGTCCACCAAGTGGGGAGGGGTGGGCCTGCCGAACAGGTCACCATGGCCGCGATGCAGGCTGATGGTACGCCCGCGGGCCTCCCGCCGCACCACGCGAACCGTTTCGGTGGCCGAGTCGTAAAGCGCGGCCACTGCCTGCCGATCCACCACGGCGTTTACCACCCAATCGCGTTTGAGCCTTTCCAGCGGGATGGCCAGGCGGTCGCTGCCGGAAGTAATGCCCACCACCAGGGCCTTGCCGCCCATGCGCGGCTCCTTGAGTTCAGTGTGCCCCAGCCCGAAACGGGCGGGGTCGGCGTAGTAGGCGGCGTAGCTGGAGGACAAGAGCTGGCGGTCGGCACCGGCCTTCTCCAGCGCCAGCGTCTCCGGCTGCTCTTGTTTCCACACTTTCCAGGTGGTTTGAAGTGCCGGCAGGGGTTGCAGGGGACTGGAGCCGAGCAGTGGCCCCTCCAGCGCCTGGCCGGTGGCCTGGGCCCATACCGTGCCGGTCTCGCGGTCGCGCAGCAGCAGCGCATCATGGAGCAGCCGCCCGTCCGACTCTAAGGTCAGGTCTCTCTCACCCACCCGGCGCGCATACACCACCGCCGTCTGAGAAAAGGGACACCAGGTCACCGCAACCGCGCGGCTCCCGAACCGGTCGTTCACTACCAGGTGACGCTCCAGTTGCCAGAGCGAATAAGCGCGGGCTTCGCCACCCAGCACCACCCCAAGGACGGGCTCTTCTGGTTTGAGGAAGTTCTCGGCTTTTGCCGCCGGAACGAAGCCTGGCTCAGTGATGGCCGGCACGCTCTCCGGCCTGGCAAAGGAGAAGAAGGGCAGCTTTTGCTGCGGCCCTTCCAGCGGGCCGAACCCGAACAGGCAGGCGAGCAGCAGGCAGAGGCCAGCCACAGGCAGATGCTGGAGGCGGGCGGAGGCGGCGGGCGCCAGCCGGGCAGGCCCGGCCCCGGCCTTTCCAGCACCGAGGGCCGAGCTAATCTGTTGAAGGGAAGCGGCTTCCACCATGACGCAATTAATTGGATGATTCCTCTTGACAGCCCCTATATATAGCGCTACATTCGCTCCCGCTCTCCGCCAGGGGAACCAGCGATGCTCGGCCCCAAACCGCAGGTCCGAACTGAGACAATAGCTTATAACAGACTTTCCCAAGGGCTACGCAAGGCCCCGCGCCAGGAGGAACCGTGGGCGAGATCTCCGTAGATGTGAAGGCGAAGTTGGAAGCAGGCTCCGAAGATTTGTCCGGCCAGAAGGGAATCCGGTTCCCTCGCTACTTCACCAACGGGCGGGTTTCGCCCTACGACGAGGTCCAGTGGCAACTGCGCACCGCCTCGATCAGCAACGAGAAAGGCGAGACCATCTTCGAGCAGAAAAAGGTCGAGGTACCCAAGGACTGGTCTCAGACCGCCACTAACATCGTCGCCTCCAAGTACTTCTACGGAAAGCCCGAAACCGCGGAGCGGGAAACCAGCGTGCGGCAACTGGTCCGCCGCGTGGTGGACACCATCGCCGATTGGGGGATCGCCGGCAACTACTTCGCTACCCGGGGGGACGCGGAGAACTTCCGCGATGAGCTGGCCCACCTGATGATCCAGCAGAAGGCCAGCTTCAACTCCCCGGTCTGGTTCAACG
>CAYVGN010000434.1:1915-2819 GCA_964451215.1 uncultured Acidobacteriota bacterium | reverse complement strand
AGAAGGATCAGGTCGAAGCGGCCCGGCAGCTCGTCGGCCAGCAGGTCGCAGCGGAGGAAGCGAACGTTGTTGGCGCCAACCCTTTGGGCTGCCCGCTCCAGGGCCACGGCGCTGATATCGGCAGCCACAACCTCCTTCACTTCCCGGGCCAGCATCGCGGTGAAGGCGCCCTCGCCACAGCCGGCTTCCAGCGCCCGCTCCCGGGGAAGCCCCCGGATCGCCTCCATCAGGTACTCCCGCCGCCGCCGTTCGTACTCCGAACCCAGATAATCCCAGGGATCCGGGCGCCGGTAAAGGCGCTCAAAGTGGGCCCGGGTGAAGTAACGGCGGCCAAAGGCGTTCACCACAACACGCCAGGCCATTTCGAGCAGATAGCGGGTGGCAGCCAGCGGCGACTGCCGGAACTGGAGAAGAAAGCGGCGTAAGCGCCCCGGCGGCGAGGCCCGGAGGCGGCCGCCAGCCGGCTCGGATGGGGTTTGTTTCCCATTCCCGGAAGCCGGCTGGCCGTGAGGCCATACGCCTGGCGGTGAGGCGCGAGGGAGAAGAGATTCATAGAGCGCCCCCAGTTCGCCGGCTGCGCGCTCGGGCGAGAACTTGTCGCGCACCAGGGCGCGGCCTCTTTCGCCCACCTTGCTTCGCAGGGAGGCGTCCGAACCCAGTTGCTCGACCGCCTCCCGGAGCGCCTGCGCGTTTCCAGCCTCCACCAGGTATCCGTTCTCACCGTGCGAAACCAGTTCGGGAATGCCGCCCACTGCGTAGGCAATCACCGGCTTGCCCAACGCCATGGCCTCCAGCACAGCCATGCCGAACCCTTCGTTGCGGCTGGTCTGCAGCAGCAGGTCCACGGCTTGCAGGCAGTCGGGGACGTCGCGGCGCCAGCCGAGCAACTGCACCCGGGCCTCAA
>CAYVGN010000434.1:0-1905 GCA_964451215.1 uncultured Acidobacteriota bacterium | reverse complement strand
CAATCGCGCACCCATTGCCTCAGCCCGGGGGCAGCCGGCCCGTCGCCCAGGACCACCACCCGGAAGCGCTCGGAGGAACGCAGCAGCGGGCCGATGGCCAACAAGCCCTCAGCGACGCCCTTCTCCGGAATCAGGCGCCCAACCATTCCGATCACGGTCGTCTCCGGCGCGACCCCCCAGAGCTGGCGGAGCGCGGCCCTGGATTGCGACGGACGGAATTGCTCCAGATCAAGACTGTTGTACAGGACGCGGACCGGGGCGCCGCCGGGAGCCAGGGCCCGATACCAGTTGGCGACGAAGGCGGAGTTGGTGAGTACCAGGTCGCTTCCGGCCGCCGCGCGCCGGGCCCAGCGCTGAGCCACGCCGCGATTTTCTGCGGCCTCGCTCGGGAAACCATGGAGGTGAGTGATAACCCGAGAATTCCCGGCAGCCATGTGTCTCAGAAGATGTTCGCGCCTGCCCAGAACGTGGAAGTGAAGAATATCGTAGCGCGCGCGTCGGATAGCCCGCACGATCCGCCAGAGCTCGAGGCCGTTGTAGGGCCGCCTCCAGGCAAATTCCAGCGCTGGGGTGTCCTCTCCCTCAAACCGTTCGCAAACCTCACCAGCGCTGATCACTACGGCCAAGTCGCACTGGAAGCCGCACCGGCGAGTCCAGCGGACCAGGTTGGGAACCACGCGCTCGGCGCCGAGATAACGCCACCTCTGGAATACCAGGTGCAGGATGCGCGCGGTGGTGCCGCCACCCAAAAGCATCTTCACCCCGGGAGGGATTGCAGGAACAGCCTGCACTTCACGGCACTGCCGCTGTGCGCCAGTGCCCCGGGCCACCGTCAGGCCCTGGAGCCACCTGCGAGGCGGCCGGCCATTTCAGCAGGCCTTCCGCTTCTCTTCGTTGCCGTTGGCTGGAGTGGTCATGGCCCGGACGGGAACCGGCTGGGCGGGAGCGCGTCCGTTCAGGTGCAGCTCAAACAGCTGCCCCAACCGGTCCGCGAAGCGGTCCGCGGTGTAGTTCTGGAAGAACAGGTCCTGGGAGCGCTGCCCCAGGCGCTGGCGCAGTTCCGGGTGGCGCAGCAGAAGCCCGATGGCCGATGCCAGCCTGCCGGGACTTCCCGGGGGCACAAACATCCCGTTTTCGCCTTCCCGCACCGTCTCGCGGATCGAGCCCTGGTCGGTGGTGACGATCGGAAGGCCCATGCGCATGGCTTCCAACAAGACGACCGGCTGGCCCTCTGGGCCCTGCGGCGGGTACACAAAAACCGATGCCCCGGCCAGCAGCTCCCACTTCTTTCCTCCCGCCACCTCGCCATGGAAAGTGACCTTGGAACGTAGGCCGTGGACGCCCAGGAATTCCTCCGCTTCCCGCCGCAGGTCCGGCTCGTACCAGGGCCCGGCGATCTCCAGGCGCGCCTCGGGAAACGCAGCCGCCACCTGGCGGAACGCCTGGAGCAGCTCCAGAACTCCCTTCTGGCGGGTCAGGGTCCCCAAGTACAGGATGCGCGGTTCGTCTCGTGGAGCCGGGGGTACCTCGCCCGGCTCGATTCCGTTCGGTATGACGTGAATCCGTTCCGGAGCAAGCAGCTCCTCGAAGACGCACCGCAGCCCTTCGCTCAGTACGATGGCCCCGGCGCACCGCCGCAAAATGAAACGGATGTACCAGCGCATCAGGGCCGAACAGGACCGGTAAAAAAGGTGGAAATGCCCGCCGTGCAAATGAAGCAGAATCTGGCGCGTAAACACGCGGGCCAGCAGAACATAGGCGGAATCGCGCAGGAAAGCCGGCGAAGCCTGCGAAACGGGAATGTGCACCAGGTCGGGCCGGCGGCGAAGCGCGATCCAGAACGCCCGGAAGAAGCTGAGCAAGGCAATCCACACGTTGGTGGCGTCGATCCGCCCGATGTTGGTG
>CAYVGN010000433.1:0-2825 GCA_964451215.1 uncultured Acidobacteriota bacterium | reverse complement strand
CATTGAACTAAACCGCTTCGCGGTAGTCCGATCAGGCGAGCCACGCGGTAGCAGGCGCAGGCGGCTCCTGCGCGAAACTGGATAGGTTGTTGCCCAACAACCATTCAGTCTCGTGAAAGGAGCATACCATGACCCCTCTTCGTCAACGAATGATCGAAGATATGCGGGTGCGCAACCTGTCGCCTGCCACCCAACAACACTATATCGCGGCGGTGGCCGCCTTCGCTCAGCGGTTCCACCGCTCGCCGGAGGTGCTGGAGGCCAGCCACCTTCATCAATACCAGGTCTATCTGGTGAACCAGAAGCAGTTCAGTTGGGGCACCTTCAACCAGCACATGTCGGCCCTACGCTTCCTGTACCGGGTAACCCTGGGCAGGGAGTGGACCATCGAGCGCATTCCCTTCGCCCGCCAGCCGCGGCGGCTTCCGGTGGTACTCAGCCTGGAGGAGATGGGCCACTTCCTAAGCTGCCTCCACAAGCTGAAGCACCGGGTCGCCTTGATGACGACTTATGCGGCTGGCCTGCGGGTCTGCGAGGTCACCCACCTGAAGGTTACCGACATCGATTCACAACGCATGACCATCCGGGTGGAGCAGGGCAAGGGACAAAAAGATCGCTACGTGATGCTCTCGCCGCGCCTGCTGGAGGTCCTGCGCACTTACTGGCGAGCGGAGCGGCCCACTAGCTGGCTGTTTCCCGGCCGGACACCGGACCGGCCCCTCAGCGCGCAGGCCCTGCAGAACGCCTGCCAGAGAGCCCGCTGGCGTTCAGGGATTCCCAAACGCATCACCATGCACACCTTACGGCACAGTTTCGCTACTCACCTGCTGGAAGCCGGCGCCGACCTGCGTACCATCCAGTTGCTGCTGGGGCATAAGAGCCTGAGCATGACCGCGCGCTACATCCACCTGGCCCAGAGCAGCGTATGCGCCACCGCCAGCCCCCTGGAGCGCATCAAACTGCCTGAGCCGGCCTGCTGATCGGCGCACCCGCCGTGGCCCGGACCCGACTGGAAGTCGCGGAGGTGTTCCGCCGCTACGGGCCCGCCTATCGCCGGGAGCATCGCCTTCCGCTGGATCAACACCAGGTGATGCGGGCCATCGAGCGCTGCCGCACAGCCGCCCTGGGCGGCCACATCGACAAGTGTGACCACTGCGGGCACCGCCGCCCCTCCTACAACTCGTGCCGCAATCGCCACTGTCCCAAGTGCCAGGGGCTGAACCGGGCCCTGTGGTTGGAGAAGCGGCAGGCCGAACTTCTGCCGGTCAACTATTTCCACGTGGTCTTCACCCTGCCGGAGGCGGTCGCCGAGCTGGCTTGGCAGAACAAGCGCACCCTCTACGGCCTGCTGTTCCGGGCTGCCGCCCAGACCTTGCAGACCATCGCGGCGGATCCCAAGCACTTGGGTGCCCAGATCGGCTTCCTGGCCGTGCTGCACACCTGGGGGCAGAACTTGTTGCACCATCCGCATCTGCACTGCCTGGTACCGGGCGGTGGGCTGTCGCCGGACAGGAAGCGTTGGGTGGCCTGCCGCCCGGGCTTCTTTCTGCCGGTGCGGGTGTTGTCGCGACTTTTCCGTCGCCTGTTTCTGGAAGGGCTGGAGGCGCTGTTCCGGACCGGCCGACTGCACCTGAGCGGCACGCTGGAGCGCTGGGCGGACCGGCGCGCCTGGGCGCGGCGGCTGGCTCAACTGCGCCAAGTCGACTGGGTGGTCTATGCCAAGCCACCCTTTGCCGGACCGGCTCAGGTCTTGCAGTACCTGGGCCGCTACACCCACCGGGTGGCCATCGCCAACCATCGCCTGCGGACTCTGGAGGACGGCCAAGTGAGCTTCCAGTGGCGCGACTACCGACACCCGCAACACCTCAAGGTAATGCGCTTGAAGGCCCCCGAGTTTATCCGCCGATTCCTGCTGCATGTGCTGCCCAGCGGGTTCCAGCGCATCCGTTACTACGGCCTGCTGAGTCCAGCTGGCCGCCGCGCCAAGCTGGCGCTCTGCCGAGGCCTGCTGGGGGCGCCGACGGTTCCCTGCCCGCCCGCGCCAGCCACGTACCAGGAGCGCTATGAGAAACTGACGGGCCGGTCCCTGTGGGAATGCCCGGTGTGCCACCAGGGACGCATGCGCCTGCTGGAACGGCTGCCGCCGTCGGGCCGGTTCCAGGACCCTGTACCCTACGACAGCTCATGAGACGGTCGCCCTTTAATCTGGCTCCCGGACCCGGGCCGCCGGGCCTCTGGGGGAATTCTGTCCTGACGCCCGCCAGACCCAGCCGGAGTCCCCTGCCCAGCCAGTTTCCGGCCCGCCGCGCCAGGTTCCGGCCGGCCTCGGCCCCGCTAGGTTCCCTGACTGAGACCCGTCCGGCTCAGGCGGTGGCTGCCGCTTGCGCCCATTCCCGGTGCTCGGCCATTCAATCGCCATAGCCCGGGCGTGCGTGGGCGGTTCAGTTCAATGCATTTTTAGCCCAATGATCGCGGCCCCGGCCGGTGCGTCTTCGCCCCCGTGATTCGACCGCCGCGACACCGGGCTAAAAATCTATGCCAATGGGGCGCGGCGATCGGCTTGCCTTGGTAGAGGATCTGACGCTTACCACTGGGCTGGAGCTGCTTAATCAGACCTTCCACCTCGATCCTGAGCGCTTCGAGGGGCTTGGGTGAAGGCGTGAAATAACGGCGCTTGAATTCGCGGCCGGCGGCGGTGACGATGACTTCGGTGATCAGAGCATCCGCCCTGCCTGGGCCCGTTTCTTCCGGGAACTGCCGCTCAAAAATGCCGGCGTCGAGGATGAGCTTCGCAACCCTGCGAACATCCGCGGCTTGTGCGGCAA
>CAYVGN010000432.1:2515-2833 GCA_964451215.1 uncultured Acidobacteriota bacterium | reverse complement strand
CCTTGCGGGCGCAGGCTGAAAACCACCCGCTTGGGCAGGTAGAGCAACGCCGCCCGCAGTGCCCGGAAGGCTAACGGCGCGGGGCAGCCCTCGAGCAAACAAGCGAAGTCGCGCGGGGTGGTAGAGGCGTAGACCACGATGCGGTGAACCACCCCGGTGCCCGGCCGGGCCGGCCAGCTCCACGAGTCACATACCGCCCGGTAGCCGGCCCGGGCCGCCGCTTCCCGCACCCGGCCGCTTATCCCGCCGAAGGGCAGCGAAAGGAAATCCACCGGGCACCCCAACCGGTCTTCCAGCAACCGCTTGGAGCCCGCCACC
>CAYVGN010000432.1:0-2505 GCA_964451215.1 uncultured Acidobacteriota bacterium | reverse complement strand
TCCATCCAGCGCGAGTCGATGATGCGCAGCATCACCTGCCGCTCCAGCTCGCGCTCTGAGAGCCGGGAAAGATCCAGGTGGTCGTGGCCGTGCGACTGAAACGACATGCCCACCCGCTGCATCTCCTCGATCTCGTTCCAGGCCAGGTATCCCGGGCGGCCCACGGTCGCGGTGTTGACAAAGAAGGTGGCGGGGGCGCCGGCCTCCTGCAGCAGCGGGTAGGCCAGGCGATAGTCGGAAGCCCGCCCGTCGTCGAAGGTGAGGGCGACAGCGCCGGCATGCGCGCCGCCGGGCGGCAAATCCCAGATTTCGCCGAGCAGCAGGGGGCGGCAGCCGTGGCGGCGGATTTGCCCCAGGTGCGCGCGAAACAGCGCCGGACTCACCCAGTACTTCCTCTGGTGCCGCGGCCCGGCGCCATCGGGGCGCTCGGCCAAGCCGTGATAGAGGAACGTGGGCACGCCGCCCACGCGGAACCGCGCTGCGATCCCAGCCGCTGCTGGCTCTCTCCTCACCACGTGGCCTCCTCCCGACCCACCAGGGTGCGCACGAAACCCACCAGAAACGCAACGTGGATGGCCAGCAGGAAGTAGCCGAGCAGCGCGTAGCGCACGCCCCGCAGCCGGCGCCGCAGCGCGAATCCCAGCAATGCCCAGGCGTAGAGGAACAGTTGCGCCGCGAGGGCCGTGGCATACAGCGGGCTCCGCCACAGCGCCGCGCTGCTGCCCAGCAGCCCCAGCAGCAGGAAGGGGAGAACCCAGCGCAGCAGCTTGTGGGAGAAGAAGGCCAGGCAGGTGAAGCCGGTCACCCGGGTCCGGGCCACTTCCGGCAGCGAGCGAAAGCTGCCCACCGCGATGCGCACCCGGCGGCGGAACTCGTCGGCCACCGAGGGAGCGGCCCAATCGGTAGCCACCGCTTCCGGGTCGTAGAGGACGCGGTAACCCAAGCGGCGGGCGTGCATGGGGATGACGAAATCCTCGATGAGCGTGCCGGGAGCCAGTTCCGGGAAGCAGCAGCGGCGGCAGGCGTAGATGGCGCCGCTGGCGGTCAGGGTGGCGCCCAGGCGCCCCTCCATGAGCCGCAGCATGCTTTCGTATCTCCAGTAGAGGCCTTCGGTCTGCTCCGATTCGGCCGTGGCCCGGAAGCGCAGCGACCCGCAGACCACGCCGACCCGGGGATGGGCGAAATGCCGCACCAGCCGCTTCAGCGCGCCCGGCTCAAACAGCGTGGCGGCGTCGGACAGGACCAGGATCTGGTGCCGGGCCAGCGCCACGCCTCGGTTCAACGCCGCCCCCTTTCCGCCGCGCGCCCCAAGGACCAGGGTGCGGACGTTGGGGTCCGGCAGGGCCTGCAGGATCTGGTTGGTGCGGTCGGTGGAGCCGTCGGAGACGAAGATCACCTCCAGCTTCTCGGCCGGGTAGTCCAGTCGGCGGAGGTCGGCGATCTTGTCGAGCAGGCAGGCTTCCTCGTTATAGGCGCAGATCACCAGGCTCACCGGCGGCAGCGCCTCGGCCGGCGGCAGCAGGGCCCGGCGGTTCTTGCGTTCGGCCAGGTACAGCCAGTCACGCTTGAGCTGGGAGAGCGCGTAAGCAACGAAGAGCAGCAGCGGGTAGAGGAAATAGGCGTACACCACCAGCAGCAGGCAGATCCAGAAGATGGTTGCAGCCACACTCACAGCCCGCTCCTCACTGGGCGCCGCGGCCCAGCAGCAGGATCTTGACCGTCTGGAAAAGGATCAGCAGGTCCAGCCCGATCGAAAGGTTCTTGATATAGAAGAGGTCGTAGCCCAGCTTCTCGATGTTGTCTTCGAGCGACACGCAGTAGCCGCGGTGCACCTGGGCCCAGCCGGTGGCTCCGGGCTTCACCAGCAGGCGCAACCGGTAGAAGGGGATCTGCTGCGCCAGTTCCTCCTCCAGGTCGGGGGTGAAGGGCCGCGGGCCGATGAAGTACATGTCGCCGCGCAGGATGTTGTAAAGCTGGGGAAGCTCGTCCAGGCGGGTGCGGCGCAGGAAGCGCCCCACGCGGGTCACCCGTTCGTCGTGTTCCCGCGCCGGCCGCGAGCGCCCGTCGCTGTCCACGCCGTCGCGCATGGAACGGAACTTGTAAAGCCTAAAGACCTTGCCGTTCTGTCCCAGGCGTTTCTGCCGGAAGATGATGGGGCCGGGCGAGTCCAGGCGGATGGCCGCGGCGATGAGCGCCATGACCGGAAGAGCCGGGATCAGGCCCGCCAGCGAGAGAAGAATGGAAAAGGCGCGCTTGTAGATGCGGATGGCGGTGGAGACGCGAAAGCCCGGGGAAAACAGCAGCGAACTGAGCCGCAGAGGGTCGAGGGCGAGCTTGCTGGCCACCGCCTCGTAGACATCGGCGGCGTCCTGGATAGCGACGCCGCGGCTCTTGAGCTGGAGCAGCAGCTCGGCTGGCAGCCTTCCGCGGCGGTCGTCGAGCGCCACGATGACCTGCCCGACGTGCTCCCGCTCGACCAGCTCCGCCAGCCGCTCGCCTTCCCCC
>CAYVGN010000431.1:2498-2833 GCA_964451215.1 uncultured Acidobacteriota bacterium | reverse complement strand
GTTTGAAGTATCCATCTCCGGCGGCGAGCCCCGCCAATTGACTTCCGGCAAGGGCAGCTACACCCGCCCCCGGTTCCGTCCCGACGGCAAGGCGCTCTACTGTCTCTACGAGCCGCACAGCGACAAGGTCTACAACCTCGACCGCCTGGCCCGCTTCGCCTGGCCGAACCCGGCCGGGCCGGCAATCCTGGCCTCCGGCTTTGATCGCTCAGTCGGCGCGTTCGCCTTCAGCCCCGACAGCAAAACGGTTTACCTGCTGGCGGAGGACGCCGGCCTGGAGAAGGTCTACACGCTGCCGGCCGACGGCGGCCAGGTCCGCCCGCTCACCGAGGCCC
>CAYVGN010000431.1:0-2488 GCA_964451215.1 uncultured Acidobacteriota bacterium | reverse complement strand
CACCTGGCCATCCCCGAGAAGGCCGCATCCACCGTCCTGCTGGCCAACTGGGAGAGCGCCACCAACCCGGCCGAGGTGGTGCGAATCGAGGCCTCGGGCGGGAAGCATCGCTTCCTGACTGACTTCAGCGCCGCGCGCGCCGCGGCCCTCGACTGGCAGCCGCTGCGCCACTTCTGGTTCACCAGCAGGCGGGGCAAACGCATTCACAACATGATCGCCCTGCCTGCGGGCTTCAACGAAACCGGGCGCTACCCGCTGCTGGTGCTGATGCATGGCGGGCCGCACAGCATGTGGCGCGACCAGTTCGTCCTCCGCTGGAACTACCACCTGCTGGCGGCGCCCGGCTACGTGGTGCTGCTGACCAACTTCACCGGCTCCACCGGCTTTGGTGAGAAGTTCGCGCAGGAGATCCAGGGCGACCCGCTGAAGGGGCCGGGCGAGGAGATCAACGAGGCCGCCGACGAGGCCATCCGCCGCTTCCCGTTCGTGGACGCCGCCCGCCAGGCCGCCGCCGGCGCCAGCTATGGCGGCCACCTGGCCAACTGGATGCAGGCCACCACCACGCGCTACCGCTGCCTGGTGAGCCACGCCGGGCTCATCAACCTGGAATCGCAGTGGGGCACCAGCGACACCATCTACCACCGCGAGGTCAACAACGGCGGCCCGGTTTGGGACCAGGGCCCGGTGTGGCGCGAGCAAAACCCTGTGCGCTACGCGAAAAATTTCCGCACGCCTATTCTCTTGACGGTAGGGGAGCGCGACTTTCGCGTCCCGCTGAACCAGACGCTGGAGAACTGGAGTGTGCTGCAGCGGCTGCGCGTCCCCAGCCGCCTCATCGTGTTCCCCGACGAGAACCACTGGATCATGAAGGGCGAGGACAGCCGCTTCTTCTACCAGCAGTTGCATGCCTGGCTGAAGAAGTACCTGTCGGATTGAATGACGTACGCAGTTGTTTGTGGCCGCGTCGCAGGCGGCGCGGCAAGGGCAATGCGGACAATTGAATCCTTATCTGCCCTGCTCCTTGCCCCACCGACACCTCTTGACATCGCCAGCGAGCCGGACTAAATTCACGCGCAGCCGCACGTTTGGGGTGAGGCGAGACCCCTCGGAGGAAACTTATGAGAATGCGTTCATGCTTCCTAGTTTGCGCGGTGGTGTGCCTATTGGCCGCCAGCATGGTGGCGCAGGTCAGCACCACCGGCAGAATCAGCGGCACCGTCACCGACCCCAGCGGCGCCGTGGTTCCCAACGCGCAGGTGCGTCTCATCAATGAGCGCACCGGGGTCGTAACCAACCTGACGACCAACGAAGCGGGGATTTACTCGCTGGCATCGGTACCGCCCGGGATGTACACGGTGGAAGTGACCGCCCAGGGCTTCCGCAAGGGCGTGCTGCGCAACGTCACGGTGGACGTCAGCGTCACGAGCCCGACATTGGCCAACATAAGGCTGGAAGTCGGGGCGACAGCCGAAACCGTAGTGGTGCAGGCAGCGGCGACGCCCATCCAGTCCGAGGTCACCACCATCGGCACCGTCATTACCGGGCGCCAGATCGTCGAGCTGCCGTTCACCTCGCGCGACGCGCTGGACCTGGCGATGCTGTCGGCCGGGTTCACCTCGGGCGGGGCCCCGCGCGCCGGCAGTTTCAACGCGCTGCCCAAGGGCTCCATCAACATCACCATGGACGGCGTCAACACCATGGACAACCTGCTGAAGAGCGCGTACGGCGGCGGCTTCTTCACTTTCGTCCGGCCGCGCATTGACGCCATCGAGGAATTCACCATCTCGACGGCTGTGGCCGGGGCCGAGAGCGCGGGCGAGGGCGCCATCCAGATCAAGTTCATGACCCGTCGCGGGACCAACGAGTGGCACGGCGGCATGTTCGAGTATCTCCGCAATACCTGGCTGAACTCCAACACCTGGTTTAACAACGTCAACGGCCTGCCGCGGCCGGACCTGAAGCTGAACCAGTGGGGCGGCAAGGCCGGCGGGCCCATCATCAAGAACAAGCTGTTCATCTTCGGCGTGTTCGACGAATTCCGGCTGCCGCAGTCCCAGCCGCGGGAGCGGATCATCCTGAAGCCGGAAGCTATCAACGGCATCTACCGATACAGGGCTACCGACGGCAGCGAGCGCACCGTGGATCTGCTCGCGCTTGCCCGGCAGAACGGCTTGCCTTCCACGGCGGACCCGGTGCTCGCCGATCTGCTGAAGCAGATTGACGCGCTGCGTGGGAGCGGCGGAGTGGGGATCAGCCCCTATGACCTGTTTCGCGACCGCGTCAACTTCAACAACACGGCCAAGCAGCTTCGGCGCTTCCCGACCGGCCGGCTGGATTGGAACATCAGCGACCGCATCCAGTGGGAGGCCATTTGGAACTACAACTACTTCTACTCTTTCCCGGACACACTGAACAGCTATGACCGGCTTTACCCCAGCATGCCCAAACTCGGGGCCTACTCGCAGGAGGGCGGGCAGTACTCCAACCG
>CAYVGN010000430.1:0-2835 GCA_964451215.1 uncultured Acidobacteriota bacterium | reverse complement strand
TGGGAAACAGGGCTCTGTTCGGCCGCACCTGTCAGGCCATCTGGTGTTCGGGAGTCCTACTTCCGGAGGGCTTTCCAGAGGGGTTGCTGGTTGGGTCCCCGCAGGCGCAGAGTCTGGTCGTAGGGCCCGGCTTCAGTCCGGGCCGTGCTGCTTGGGTCCCCGCAGGCGCAGGGTCTGGTCTTCTCACCAGCCTTGTTCGATAAACGCCTCGTATTACAGCAGGCCCAGCGATCGTAACGATTCGGCGCCGGGTGGCGCAGACGGTACGCGCGGGCCTGAATTGATCCGCAAGCCGGCCGGCAATCCAGTAAACTTAACCCAACAGACGGGGTGGAAGTGTAACCGGCCCCGCACAAATGACGGGGGTAGTTGAGTGCCGCATCTGATCCGCCAATACTCGCTGGAGACGGGCGCGCTCGAGATTCAGTACATGGAGGAGTACTTCGAGGAGTTCCGGCGTAAGAAGACCGCCGAGGAGATCGTCAGGCGGCTGCGCGGCCGCGAGCACCTGATCCTGATGACGCTGGCGCTGTCGCCAGACGACCCGGAACACCTGATGCCTGTGGCCTTCAAAGTGGGCCACGAGCTGCGCCGGCACGAGCAGGATCTGGCGCTGCACGACCTGGTCGGCCGCCTGGATGGCTGGGTGGACTTCGACGGCCGGCGAATCTTCTATAGCTGGATCGGCGGTACCCGAAAGGAGTGGCGCGGCCAGGGCCACTACCGTGCGCTGACCGAACAGCAGGAGGAGTGGGCCGCCCAACACGGCTTCCACGAACTGGTGGTAAAGACCAAGAACAAGTTCTACCCGATGCGGGCCACCCTTGACCATCTGCGCTTCGATGTCGTCAAGTTCGAGCCCAATCGCTACGAGAGCGGCGAATCGAAGCTTTACATGAGCAAGAAGCTGGTGCGCTCGGTGCTGGAAAGCCACCGCACGATGCGCAGCGTGGAGTACGCGGCCTGAAGAGCAGGTTTCAGGTGGCAGGAAGGAGCGGCAGGCCTCCAAGTGGCTGCGGCGAAACCGTAGGTTGTTGCGAAATTTCACGCACCGCCGCTTCACGGGCCTCGATCCCAAGTCGCTGTAACCTCCTTCAACACACTGAGTTAGTTTCTGCCACACCCCTGGCACATTACGTGCTGCGCCTGGTTCGCGCGGGAGCGCACGGGAGGAAGCATGCGAATTGTTCGGGTTCTGCTTCTGGCCAGCTTCACGTCAGGGTTGCTGCTGATCTTTCAGGCCGCCGCCAAGCAGGAGGATGCCAAAAAAACGGGCAAAGCCTGCACTTATTGCCACGAGAAGGGTAATCCGAAAACGCTGACCGAAGCCGGCAAGTACTACAAGGAAAAAAAGACCCTGGAAGGATACAAACAGAGCAAGTAGTCCCGCCGGCGAGGGGCCTGCCCCGCCGATCCTGGGGTGGCGGGAGGGCCCCCGCCTTCTTCCTGCCGACAGGAAAGAAGTAGCCCTTTCGAGGCGGCTGCGCTAAAGTCGGCTTCATCATACTTCCCTTCGTATGCCGGTGACTGCCAGCGCAGCCGTCCTGGAGGGCTTCGAGCAGCCCTTACAACTCCACCACTTTCCCCTGCCAGAACGAATCGAGCCGGGTGCCGCTTTGGTGCGCGTCGAGATGGCCGGCATCTGCGGCACCGATGTCCACCTCTGGAAAGGCCAACTCGCCATCCCGCTCCCGGTCATCCTCGGTCACGAAACGGTTGGTCGCCTCGAGCGGCTGGGTGAGCACCTGGAGAAGGACTGGCTGGGGAACCCGCTGCGGGAAGGCGATCGGGTGACCTGGGCGGCAGGGATCAGTTGCGGTGCCTGCTACTACTGCCGCCTGAAGAACCAACCGACCCGCTGCCTGCATCGGAAGGCCTACGGCATCTCCTTCAGCGCGGGCCTGGCGCCCTTCCTGCAAGGCGGCTATGCAGAGTACATCTACCTGCGGCCCGGCACCGCCATCTTCAAGCTGCCCGACGGCCTGGACAACGAGGAAGTAGTGGGGGCGGGCTGCGCGCTGAACACCGGGCTGCACGGCCTGGAGCGTGCCGGCATCCGGCGCGGCGATCGCGTGCTGATCCAGGGCGCAGGGCCAGTGGCGCTGGCGGTGCTGGCGCTGGCGCGCCACGCCGGCGCCCACGAGGTGCTGGTGATCGGCGGGCCGGCGCACCGGCTCGACCTCTGCCGGCGCTTCACCGCCGATTGGCTGCTCAGCATTGAGGAGCTGCCCAGCGCCGCCGACCGCTCCCCGCTGGTGCTGGAGCGGCTGGACGGCTTTGGCGCCGACCTGGTGGTGGAGTGCGTGGGGTTGCCGGAAGCCGTGGCCGAAGGCCTGGAGTATTGCCGCGACGGCGGCGCCTACCTGGTGCTGGGCCACTATGGCAACGCCGGGACGGTGCCGCTGAACCCGCACTTCATAACCCGCAAGCAGCTCCACCTGGTGGGCTCCTGGGGCTATGAGCCGCGCCACCTGGCTGCCGGCCTGGAGTTCCTGACCGGGCCAGGGAAGCACTTTCCCTTTCGCGATATCGTGACGCACCGCTTCCCGCTGGCGCAGGCCAACCAGGCTTTGGCCGCCACCCGCGACTGCCGTTCGGTCAAGTCCGCCCTCCTCCCCTGGCTTCCTTGAGACCGCAAAGACGCGGAGATGGTCTGAAGGCCCAATCCGCAGATTTCGCGGACTGCGCAGAAGAAGGAAGCGCTCAACCTGTGGGAATCTGCGAAATCTGTGGATTCATTTCCCGGCCAGGGAGCGGCGGATCAGGGTGGCGCGACGGCCCGCCTCGGCTCGGATTTCATCCTCGCGCAGCGTGAGCAGCCGGCGGCCTCGCATC
>CAYVGN010000429.1:0-2840 GCA_964451215.1 uncultured Acidobacteriota bacterium | reverse complement strand
ACCATGAACAAGTTCCAGAATGACGATCGCGTGCTTTGGCGCCGGCGGTGGATGCAGACGAGCGCCGGGATTCTCGGCGCTGCAGCGCTTGCCCGGGCGGCTGCCAAGCGGGTGATGCCCACGCTCTCGGCGCGCTCGGCGGCGCGAGTGATCGGAGCCAACGACCGGATCAATGTCGCCATCATCGGGGTAGGCGGAATGGGCGGGGGCCACCTGCGCGCGCTCCGGCGGCAGAGCGAAGAGACCGGGGACGTCCAGGTGGTGGCGGCCTGTGACATCTATCAGCGCCGGAAGGAACGCGCCCGCGAGTTGGGCAAGCTCGGCGAAAGAGACGTAGGCCACGATTACCGTGAGCTGCTGGAGCGCAGCGACGTGGACGCGGTCTTCATCGCCACGCCCGACCATTGGCACGCCCAGATGGCCGTTGACGCCATGGCCGCGGGCAAGGACGTCTACCTGCAGAAGCCGATGACCCTCACCCTGGAGGAAGCGCGGGAGGTGGCCCAAGCCGCTGGCAAGTACGGCCGGATTCTACAGGTGGGCAGCCAGCACCTGTCGGACCTCCGCCACCGCCAGGCGCGGGAGTGGATCGAGCAGGGAGAAATCGGGGAGTTGCTGTGGGCGCAGGCCACCGCCAGCCGCAATTCCCTTTACGGCGAGTGGAACTACCGCATTGACGAGGACGCCTCGGCCGCTAACCTGGACTGGAACCGCTGGCTCGGGTCCGCGCCCCGGCGCCCTTTCAGCGCCGAGCGGTATTTCCGCTGGCGCAAGTATTGGGACTACTCGGGCGGGATCGCCACCGACCTCTTCTACCATCTGCTGGGGCCTCTGCTCCACGACATGGGTCCCCACTTCCCCACGCGCGTCACCGGGTGCGGCGGCATCTACGTGCAGAAGGACCGGGAGGTGCCCGACACCTGCGCCATCCTGGTGGAGTACCCGAATTTCTACATCAACCTTTCGGGCTCAATGGCCAACGCATCCGCTGTCAAGCACTTCCCCACGGTGATCTACGGTCACAAGGGCACCATCGTCTTCGACGCCGACCAGGTCACGCTGCTCAGGGAGCCGATCTTTGCGCCGGAGCAGGCGCCCGCGGCAGCCGATTCGGGAACGGCCTTCCGCCCGCCCGCCACAGACCTCAACCGGGCCCACACCGACAATTTCCTGGCCTGCGTGCGCAGTCGGCAAGAACCATTGCTTCATCCGCTGCTCGGGTACCAGGTCATGACGGCCATCAAGCTGGGCGTGGATTCCTACCGGCTGGGCAGGGTGATGTTCTTCGATCCGGCGAGCCGAAAGGTGAGCAGCCGCGCAGGGGCCAGGCCCGCCTTCGAGGGCGATGGCAAGAATCATCCCCCGGAACCGAGGAGGGGGTGACGCCGCTTTGCCTTGCGCCTGAGCAGCAGAGCACTGCGTCGCCGGCGAAGGGAGGATCGGCCTGCAATCCGTGGGCAGCGATGGCCAGGTCTTGGGCTGCCCTCACCAACCAGTCCCTGGTCTCGTCTACCAACTCGGGGTCATAAGCCATAGAGGAGCTTGCCCTCTCGGAGCACAGTGGCCGGCAACGAAGCTACCACGCGCGCGGCGGTCGAACTTCGACTTGAGCCAGACCAGCACATCCGCGGCTGCCCCAGTGCCCCGCAGCACCTGGTAGGCCAGGCGGCTCCCGCGTCGCTCGGGAGGAGCATCGTCGGGCACGATCAGTAGCAGATCATAGTCGCTGTCGGGTCCGGCTTCCCCGCGGGCCTTCGAACCGAATAAATAGATCCGCTCCGGCTCGTAAGCCTTCACCAGCCGGCGCAAGATCTCCGTCAGCACCGGATCAGCGACACCCTCAGGCAGTCGCAACTCGGCTGAAGTTCCCTTCATCGCCCTTCCATTGTTTCATAATCGTTCACCTGCCCGACCGGAAGTGGCTGTGTTCCATGCAGCCGTTTGCTCCGCCCGGGCGAGCAGCTCGCTGAAGCTGTAGTTCACACTTTCCAGGGCAGAATCGGTCGCGCCTAGGTCTTGGCCCGTCCCGCACGGGGATTCAAAAACCCGGCGCGGTGATGGACCTGGTTTCCACGACCGGGGCGTACTTCTTGACCACCGGGCCGATTTCGGAGGCCTTGCCGATCACTGTGAACACCAGGTTCTCCAGCGGGAAGTACTGGCGGATGACGCGGCGGGCGTCGGCCAGCGTCACCGCGTCCACGCGCCGGTAGAAGTCGTTCACCTCGCCTTCGTCCAGCCCGTACAGCTCGAAGTCAGTCAGCAGGGAGGCAAGCTGGTCGCTGGTTTCCACCGTCGGCGGGAACTGCCCCTTCAGGTAAGCCTGGGCCGAACGGAGCTGCTCCTGGGTGGGACCTTTCTCGTGCAGCTCCTTGAGCACCGCCAGCGCCAGGTCCATGGCCTTTTCGGTGGTGGCGTTGCGCGTGTAGCTGGAGATGACAAATGGGCCGCGCTGGCGCCGGCCCTCGAAAAAGGCGTTGGCGCCGTAAGTCAGCCCCGACTTGATGCGCAACTCGGAGTTCAGCATCGAGGTGAAGCGGCCGCCGAAGAGCGTGTTCACGGTGCGGATGGCTACGCGGTCCGGGTTGGTGCGCTCCATCCCCAGGTTACCGATCTGGAAGAAGCTCTGGGTGGAATCGGGCTTGTCCACCAGCAGGAGCCGGCGGCCCTGGATCTGCTCGGCTGGGGGCAGGGAAACGGGTGGGGCGGCGGCCCGCGCCATGGCACCGAAATGGCCGGCCAGCGCCTTCTCCATCTCCGCCGCCGCGAAGTCGCCCACCGCGGCTATCACCAGGTTCTCCGGCGTGTAGTGCTGCTGGTAGAACTTCACGATGTCGTCG
>CAYVGN010000428.1:0-2842 GCA_964451215.1 uncultured Acidobacteriota bacterium | reverse complement strand
CCACCTACCTGAAGCAATTCCTGAAAGAGCATCCGGGCGCCACCGTCTTTCAGGTGGATGCCGGCGGCCTGTTTAACTTCCGGACACCCAACCCGGCGCGCGAGCGCGCGTTGCTGGAAGGAGTGAGGAAACTCGGGGTGGAAATCATGAACCTGATGCCCGGCGATGCCCGCGCCTTGGAGCGGCTGGGGATGGAGGGGAAGCTGAAGCAGCCGCAGTTGGTGTCCGCCAACGTGCTGGGGCCGGGCGGACGGCCGATTGCGCCGCCCTTCGTGGTGCGCAGGGCCGCCGACGGCGGCCGCATGGTTTTCATCGGCCTTTCCGCCGTGCGCCAGCACCAGTCCTTCGGCTACACTATCGAGGACCCAAAGGAGGCCCTGAAGAAGCTGCTGCCTCAGGCGAGCAGTGCGGCCGACATGGTCGTGGTCCTGGCCTACATGTCGAACCGCGACGTGGTGGATATCGCCGCCAATGTTACCGGGGTGGATGTGATCGTTTCCGGCTACGAGGAGCAATTCGGCGTGGCGCCCTACCAGATCGGAGACGCCTGGATTCTGCAGGCGCAGTACGAGGGCCGGTTCGTGGGTGAGGCGGGCCTGCAGTTGACGCCCCAGAAAAAGTTGCAGAAGCTGGAGCCGCACCGCTTGGTGGTGCTGGATGCCAGCTTTGCCGACGACCCGGAACTGGCGACCCTGGTGGCGGCAGCCAAGCCAGGCGGAAACGCACCTGGGAAAGGCCATTGACCCCAATGCGGGATGCGGAATGACGCCGGCCGCGCTGCCGCCTTCCGCACCCTGCATCCCATACTTGAGAGAAGCGAAGTGAAGCCGCTGTACGAAGTCTTCCCTGAACTGTGGCGCAAACAGCCGCACAAGCAGTTGCCGGTGGAGGAGATTGTGCGCGGCGCCTGGGCGCACCTGGTGGGCGCCCCGGTTGCGGCCCGCACCGAGGTCTTCCGCCTGTACAAGGAGATCTTGATCGTTCACGTGCCCGATCGAAACTGGAAGAGGCAACTGCACCGCCTGGAGGGGCAGTACCTGGCGCGGATCAACCAGTTCCTGGGGCGCAACCTTGTTGAATCCATTGATTTCCGGGTTGATGAGAAGCTGGCGGTCCCCCTTGCTGCCGCACAGGCCGCCGGGCCGGCTCCCCTGCCGCCGCGCAAGAGCCCGCAGCGGGAAAGCGCGCCGGCAACCGGCGCCCAGCGGGCTGAGTCGGCCGGTGCCATCGCCCACCCGGAGTTGCGCCAACGGTTCGTCCGCGCCTCGCACAAGATGATCAAGTAGCCGGGCAGCCGCCGCCGGCCCGGAAGCTCTCCAGAGATGAAGATCACGGAAAAGGAAGTTCGCTACGTTGCCGACCTGGCCGACCTGGAACTTAGCGAGGAGGAAATCGCCCAGTTCGTCCCCCAGTTGGACTCCATCCTCGGTTACATGGACAAGCTCAACGAACTGGACACCACCGACGTGGAGCCGATGGCGCAGGTCATGTATGAAGCCGCTGGCCTGGGGGCAACGACACCGATGCGCCCGGACATGGACCGGCCGGGCTTTCCCCAGGAGGTGGCCCTGGCCAACGCCCCGGAAAAGGGAGCCGGCCACTTCAAGGTCCCCAAGGTGATCGAGCGGTGAAAGTTGCCGGCGAGCTGAAGTCGCCAGGGCGATCCGCGGCGGCGAGGTCGCCCCTATGGCCAGCAGCATGGACTTGAAAGGTCTGACCATTGACCGGGTGCGGAGCGCGCTTGAGAAGCGCGAGACCACGGCCCTGGCTTTGGCCGAGCAGGCCATGGCCGCGGCCCAGGCCGAGAACCGGAAGAACAACGCGTATCTGATCTTCGCGCCGGAGCGGGCGCGGGCGCAGGCCCAGCGCGTGGACCAGTGGATGGCGCGGGGCCAGCCGCTGCCGCCGCTGGCCGGCGTCCCGCTGGCGGTGAAGGACGTGATCGTGACCCGCGGCCTGCGCACCACCTGCGCCTCCCGCATTCTGGCCAACTACATCCCGCCCTACGACGCCACCGCCGTGGCGCGGCTGGAGCAGGCGGGAGCCGTCATCCTGGGCAAGACCAACTGCGACGAGTTCGCCATGGGCTCCTCCAACGAGAACTCGGCGTTGGGCCCGGTGCGCAACCCGGTGGACCTGGAGCGGGTGCCGGGCGGCTCCAGCGGTGGCTCGGCGGCCGCCGTCGCAGCCGACATGTGCGTCATCGCCCTGGGTTCCGACACCGGCGGATCCATCCGCCAGCCCGCTTCCTTCTGCGGCGTGGTGGGGCTGATGGGCACCTACGGCCGGGTTTCGCGCTTCGGCCTGGTGGCCTTCGCCTCTTCGCTGGACCACATCGGCCCGTTCGGCAAGACGGTGAAGGACACGGCCGGCGTGCTCCAGGTGATGGCCGGCCACGACCCGAACGATTCCACCTCCGCCCCCGTTCCGGTGCCCAACTACGTGGCGGAGCTGGAGCGGCCCGAGTCGGCTGAGCTGAAGGGCTTCCGGGTGGGGGTGCCACGGGAATACTTTGCCGCCGGGCTGGATGCGGAGGTGGGCGAGCGCATCCACCGCGGCGTCCAGCGGCTGCAGGCGCTGGGGGCCGAGATCCGCGACATCC
Organism: uncultured Acidobacteriota bacterium; assembly: GCA_964451215.1. Taxonomy (GTDB): domain Bacteria; phylum Acidobacteriota; class Terriglobia; order JAJPHL01; family JAPKYU01; genus CAYVGN01. The sequence continues at coordinate 240 of CAYVGN010000428.1, read as the reverse complement.
GCCTGCCCCACACCGATTACGCCATTGCCTGCTACTACATCATCTGCACCGCCGAGGCCAGCTCCAACCTGGCTCGCTACGACGGCGTACGCTATGCCTACCGCTCGCCGCGCGGGACCTCGGCCTCGCTGATTGAGTGCTACCGGGCTACGCGCGGCGAGGGCTTCGGCGCCGAGGTGAAGCGCCGCATCATGCTGGGCACCTACGCGCTCAGCGCCGGCTACTACGAGGCCTACTACC
>CAYVGN010000427.1:2523-2853 GCA_964451215.1 uncultured Acidobacteriota bacterium | reverse complement strand
CGCGCCACCGGCCAGGTGCCGCCTCATCTTCTCCAGCAGGTCCGGGTCGGAGGCGGCTTGAACGCCCAGGATGGCGACCCGCGCGCCCGCCGGATAGCAGGCCTCCGGCACCATGGGGAGCCCCACCATGCCCAGGTAATCCATCAGGTACAGGTTCTCGTCGCTGTCGCTTCCCGGCGGCTTGTAGAAGGCCACGCCCCGGGGTGCCTGCCCGCGCAGCCGCTCGGCCAGCGCCCTCAGCTCCGGAAGCGCTGCCAGAAAAAGCGCGTGGCCGGGGTGCCCCTCGACCGCTACCCCGATGCCCAGGTCATCGCTTTGCGGGAGCGGCTG
>CAYVGN010000427.1:0-2513 GCA_964451215.1 uncultured Acidobacteriota bacterium | reverse complement strand
AGGTGAAACAGGGTCAGCTCGCGCGCCCCCGCCAGCACGCTCTGGTACGCCTGGTCCACGAAATTCTGCGCCGTGCACTCGATGTGGTCGAACCAGGCGCCCTCCACCTTTTCGCCGATGGCCGCCGACAGCCAGCGGAAATTGACATAACCCTCGAACGGCTGGACAAACCCCATGCGCTGCGTCTCGGGATTGCGCACCTCCGTTCCCACCCAGACCCGGTCGAAGGCCGCCGGCATGCGCACCGGGTCGTAGCCGAACAGGTGGAAGCGGTCGTACCACTGGGGGAATTTCACGATGAGCCGGACCGCTGGCCTCGCCGCCCGGGCCGGGCCCGCCATCATCGGCTCAATCAGCGAAACCAGCAGATCCTGCCGGTATTCGGACCAGGAACGGCCGCCGCGCGCCCTCTCCGATTCCGGCGTCGTGTCGGCCGTGCAGTAGAAGTCGTCTACGATCAGCTCGTCGAAGACCCCGGCATTCTCGCGGAAGAACTGGGCGATGTCGCGCCGGGTCTTCTCCGCCTGAAAGTTCAGCCAGGCGAGCCTCCCGTCCTGCCGCACCCCGAACCGGCTCCCAGGCACGGTGGCGATTCCTCCCGCAACCTGAAAGCCGCGCCCCATGAAGAAGTCTCGAAGCTGGAGGAGGGTTTCCGGCGGCACGTATTCATCTCCCCGCCGGCCTTCCAGGAAGATCTTGGAGGCACCCAGGCGGCGGAGGCTGGCCTCGGCGCGCTCCCGCGGCTGGGGCGCGCTGAGGTGGCGGAGCACGTCGCCGGCAGTGGCATAGACGCTGATCCGCAGAGGAGGGTCGGCGGCGGCCACAGCGGCCCCGCCCATCAGCGCCGCCAGGATCCAGGCCAGGTAACGCTTAGCTACCGTATCCATAATTCGTACAAGAATAGCCAATCGCAGGCTTGCGACCACCCCAGCCAGCCGATAGACTCTCCAGAGAACTCCAGGAGGAGAAAGGCCCGACCAACACAGTGAACAGACGTTCGGCCGGCGCGCGTGGCAGTTGCCAGCGGGGTTTCATGGGCCGCCTACCCGCCGAGGTGCATTGCAGTTGCGCGCTCCTGCTGATCGCCATGAGCCTGGTGCTGCCGCCGGCCATCAAGTGGGTCTTGAGAACCTTTCAGACGCCGGGGGCGGAGGCGGCGGCCCACCAACTGGTGGGCTATCTTCAGGAGGCGCGCCGGCGCGCGGTGGTGGAGAAGGTTCGCTTCCGGGTGGCCTTCACCCCCAAGGGCTCCGCCTTCACTTTGCAGCGCCAGGACCAGCCCGCCGACCGCTACCGCGACGTAGCGAAGTACCGCCTGTCGCCAGGCGCCACATTTACAGATGTCCCTTCTGCGCTGGAGTTCAACCCCGCCGGCACGGTCCGTTTCCCCGCACAGCTACGGATGCGATACAAGCGCGTCACCCGGATTATCGAAGTTACCGCGAAGGGGAGCATGAGGGTGCGCGCCGAGTGACGCGGTGTAGCGCCGCCATCTTGGCGGCCAGAGCCAGCAAGATGCCGGCGCTACGTCAAAACGCCGATGCTTCATCCGGTCGGAGCACTGGCCGAACCAGTCCGACTCAATGCCCTGCCTGCACTCTTTGTCAGCCGCCGGTTCCTCTTCTTGCTGGCCAACCGCCAGCAAGGGATCCTTCTCGACCACCGCTGCTTCGCCTGTCGGCTCCCGCCCGAAACCCTCCAGTTGTCGCAGGCGGGGCAGGCCGCGCCCTGCATTGCACTGCGCTCAGCGACCGGTCTTGACCACGGGCAGGAAGTTCTCCATCACCCAGACCTCGGTGCTGACGCCCTCTCCCGCGGTGAAGGCGATCTGTCGCCCATCGGGATGAATGGCCAGAAAACGCAGTTTCTTCAAGGGCAAATCAATCCTCTGGGCCTGCCCGCCCTCGGCCGGGATTCGCCACAGTTGCTTCGTCATGTCCAGGAAGCCGCCAACGCCGACCTCTTCGTGGCGGTCAGCGCCCCTGAAGAACATCAGGTGGCGGCCGTCAGGCATCCACGCAACCTCAGAGAGAAACTGCGGTTCCCGAACAGCGAACAGCTCGCGGGCCTCGCCGCCCGCCACGGGAACTACCTTCAGCGCCGTGGCGTACTCAAAGTCCTTGCCGGTGTTTCCCAGGAAGGCCAGCCGTTGCCCGTCAGGCGAGAGAGCCCACGAGCCCAGCCCGGCTTCTCGAAGCACCTCTTTCTCCTCTCCTGTCTGGAGGTCTCTCTTCACGACAACAACGGGCTGCTTCGCGGGCTGTGAGCGCCGGTAAAAGATCGCCTTCCCGTCAGGGGACCAGGCAGGTTCGGACAGGTACTCGCCGGCCGCTCGCCTCTCCACCAACATGGTGAGGTCGCCCGTTTGGACGTCCACGCGGAAGATGGCCTGGCGGTTCGGCGTGTCGAAACCGGCCGCCAGCAGCGAGGTCCCATCCGCCGACCACTGCACACTGTTGGTGAAGAGCCTGTGGAAGTTCTTCGGAAGCTGGCGCTCCTGGCCGGTTTCCACC
>CAYVGN010000426.1:0-2854 GCA_964451215.1 uncultured Acidobacteriota bacterium | reverse complement strand
GTATCAGGGAAACCACCGGGCCGAAAATCTCCTCCTGGGCGATACGCATCTTGGGGTCCACATCGGCAAAGATGGTGGGCTCGAAGAAATAGCCGTTGTCGTAGGGCCCGCCAGTGAGGCGGTGGCCGCCGCAGACCAGGCGGGCCCCCTCGGCCTGGCCGATTTCCACATAGCTCTCGACGGTCTGGAGCTGGCTCTCGTTGATCAGCGGCCCCATTTTGGTCTCGGGGTCGAGGCCGTTGCCGACGCGCAGGCGCCGCGCGCGGTCCGCGTAGCGCTGCACAAACTCGCCGTAAACCTTCTTGTCCACCACCACGCGGCTGGTGGCGGTGCAGCGCTGGCCGGTGGTGCCGAAGCCGCCCCACAGGCAGCCCTCCAGCGCCAGCTCCAGGTTGGCGTCCTCCAGGATGATCACCGCGTTCTTGCCGCCCATCTCCAGGCAGCAGTGCTTGAAGCCGGGCGCGGCGGCCTCCGAGACGGCGCGGCCCACATCGGTGGACCCGGTGAAAGAAACCACCCGCACGTCTGGATGAGTGATGAGCGGGTTGCCCACCTCCCGGCCCGAGCCGGTCACCAGGTTCAACACGCCCCGGGGCAGTCCGGCCTCGTTCAGGGTCTTGACCAGGTTGTAGCAGGACAGGGGCGTATCGGTGGCGGGCTTGATCACCACCGTGTTCCCGCAGACCAGCGCCGGCAGCACCTTCCAGGAAGGGATGGCCATCGGAAAATTCCAGGGCGTGATCAAGCCGCAGACGCCCAGCGGCATCCGCACGCTCATGGCAAACTTGTTGGGCAACTCGGCCGGCGTGGTCTGTCCGAACATGCGCCGCCCTTCCCCGGCCATGTAAAAGGACATGTCAATGGCTTCCTGGACGTCGCCGCGGGTTTCCTCCAGTATCTTGCCCATTTCCAGGGTCATCTCGCGGGCGAAGTCTTCCTTGCGTTCCAGCAACTGCTGGGCGGCGCGGAACAGGATCTCCCCGCGCCGAGGAGCGGGCAGCAGCCGCCAGCTCTTGTAAGCTTCCTTGGCTGCCTGGACGGCGTCGTCCACATCCCGCTGGTCCGACTGCTGGAACAGGCCCAGGACATGGTGCTTGTCGGCGGGGTTCCAGTTTTCGAAAACGCGCCCGGAACGAGATTCCACCCATTCCCCGTTGATGTAGTTCTTATAGACCTTAGGACCAGCCATGATTGCCTCCTGATAGAGAAGGCCGGGCCTGGGGGGCCGCGGCGGTCAGGGATTCAGTGCGGTTGGCGGCGTCTGGGCCGCGGAGGCGCGAGTATGGGCCGGCAGGCCAAACTGCCCCAGTTTCTTCAAGGTGAGGGCGTTCAGCTTCCCAGTGGGCTCCAGGCCGTGGTCGCGCTGGAACCGCTGGAGCGCGGCCACGGTGGCGGCGTCAAACTGCCCGCTGGGCTGCCGGTCGTAATGGCCGCTGCGCGCCAGGGCCTGCTGGATCTCGCGAAGCCGCTGCGGGGAAGGCGCAGCCTGCCCCCGGGGCGTGGCGGCCCGGCGGCCCCGGCGCGCCGGCCGCCGCCTGGCAGCCGCGCGGCCGGAACTCTTCTTCTTCACCGACGCGGCCTTTTCGGCAGCGGCGCTTTTCTTCGCTGTTCCGGGTGTCGCCTTCTGGCGCGGCGCGCCGGCCCAAGCCGCCCCGGTCAACAGGAACACAACGCTGAGGATGGCCAACAACTTCCGGTTTTTCAGGTTCGCTATGAGGGTCTCGAGGAAGACGAAAATAGCCATAGGCATGAAAACAGGAAAGGGGTCAGCGGGACCCCTTCGTCTGGACCGATTCACGGTAGCGCCAGCTTTGTGCAGGGAGCCTCCGCTGCTCAGCGCAGGCCGCTCGCTACGTCGGTTGCGCTGCCGTGACTTGCTGCGCCTCTCGGCAAAGCGCGGCCGCCGGTAGTCGTACCGAGCAGGTGCCGGCCGGCGCCCCTACGGCAAGGTGCCGGCGGGAAAGAAGGTGGCGAACCGGCCGCCGGTCCGCCGCATCACTTTGAAAACCACGTCGTCTTTCGACTTCAGACCCCGCTGGATGCGGCGCAGGTCGTCCACCGAGCGAACCGGCTGCCGCTGGATGGCGACGATAATATCGCCCCGCACGATGCCGATGTCCTCAGCGAAGCTGCCGGGATCCACGTCGGTGACCACCACGCCCTCGGTCCCGCTGAGGCCCAGGCGGCTGGCCATCTCCGGCGTCAGGTTTTGCAGCGTGAACCCGAACTTGGCCTCACCGGCCTCGCCGCCGCGAGCTTCCTCCTCGGGTTCGCCCACGAGGTCCTTGAAGATCTCCGCCCGCTCGCCCACGGTGACCGTGGCTTCGTACTCCTTTCCGTTGCGCACGTACCTGACGCGGACCTTGTTGCCCACCGGCGTCTCGGCGATCTTGGTCACCAGGTCGTTGCCGGTCTTAATGGGCACGTTGTCCACGGCCACGATCACGTCTTCGGTCTTCAAGCCGGCCTTGTCGGCCGGGGAGTTGGGCCGCACGTTGCCGATGATGACGCCCTGCTTGACGCCGTAGCTGCGCAGCAGGGCCGGGTTCTCCGAGGCCTCGCTCTGGAACTCGATTCCGATGGAGCCGCGCGAGACGCGGCCGTGCTTGATGATCTGGTTATAGACCTGGATGGCGGTGTTGGAGGGCAGGGCGAACCCCACCCCCTCATAGCTGCCGCGCTGGGTGACGATCGCCGTGTTCACCCCGATCACCTGGCCGGCCATGTTCACCAGCGGGCCGCCGCTGTTGCCCGGGTTGATGGCGGCGTCGGTCTGCAGGAAGTGCTGAAACTGCCCGGCGCCCGGCAGGTCCCGGCTCTTGGCGCTGATGATGCCGGCCGTCACCGTCTCTTC
>CAYVGN010000425.1:0-2869 GCA_964451215.1 uncultured Acidobacteriota bacterium | reverse complement strand
GTCTACGGCGGCGGCGGCCAACTGGCGCGAGCGATCCAGGCCGTAAACGGCAGGATAAGTCGCCTTCTTCTGGGCAGCGTCCTTGCCGGCGGTCTTGCCGAGCTTGGCCGAAGAGCTTTCTACGTCGAGCAGGTCGTCCACGATCTGGAAAGCCAGGCCGACGTGGGCGCCGTACTCGGCGAGCGCGGCCAGCTCCTGCTCGCTGGCCCCGGCGGCCAGCGCGCCGCTGCGGACGGCGGCGCGGATCATGGCCCCGGTCTTGGCGCGGTGGATGTACTCCACGGTGGCGGCATCCACAGCTCGTCTCTCCGACTCCAGGTCAATCACCTGCCCGCCGATCATCCCCTCCAGGGTGCCGGCGGCCCGCGCCACTTCGGCCAGGATGGCGGCGCGGCGGCCGAGATCGCCGGGACCGTTGCGCGCCAGCACGTGGAAGGCCAGCGTCAGCAGCGCGTCGCCGGCCAGAATGGCGATCGCCTCCCCAAAGGCCTTGTGGCAGGTGGGCTGGCCGCGCCGGAAATCATCGTTGTCCAGCGCCGGCAGGTCGTCGTGGATCAGCGAGTAGGTGTGGATCATTTCCAGGGCGCAGGCCACGTCCAGCACGCAGGGAAGGTACTCCTGCCGGTTTGGATCCGCTCCCTCAGGGCCGCGGCTTTGAAGAACTACCTCGGCGGCCTCCAGGCAGAGGATGGGCCGGATCCGCTTCCCCCCGGCGAAGAGGCTGTGCCGCATGGCCCGGTGCACGCTTTGTGGGTACTGGGTGGCGGCAGGCAGAAGCTGGTCCAGGCGGGCGTCCACAGCCTGCTGGCGCCGGCGCAGGTAGTCGTGCAGGGTGGCAGGGGCGGCCACGCTCACGGCTTCTCGCTCTCGTCAGCCAGCTGAAACGGCTCGGCGCTGACGCGGCCGTCGGCCTTGCGCACCAGCATCTCGATTCGGCTCTCGGCGCTGTCCAGTTGCCGCCGGCAGCTCTCGGAGAGCTTCATGCCCTCCTCGAACAGCTCCAGCGCTCGCTCCAGCGGCAGGTTGCCGTTCTCCAGCTCCTTGACGATCTTCTCGAGCCGGTCCAGGCCGGCTTCAAACGACTCGGGCGCGGTTGTGGGTTCTTGCGGCATTTACGTGCTGGCGGTCTGGGCGGTAGCGGTGCGGTCGCCCAGCACCTCCATGACCTCCAGGGCCATGTTGTAACGGCCGAACGGAGCGCTCAACTGCGCGCCCTGCGTCATGGGGCGCGCCCGCCACAGCATCTGGCGGGCGATGGCCACGCCTTCGGCGCGCGCCGCCTCCGCGGATTCAGCCCTGCGCATCCGCTCCAGGAACTCCTCGGGCACCGGAACGCGCAGCTCGTTCACCATGAATTCGGCGTTGCGGTAGCTGGTCAGCGGCCAGATCCCGGCGATGATGGGGATCCGGTAGGGCTCGACAAAGCGGACCAGGGCTTCCAATTGGTTCAGGTCGAACACCGGCTGGGTGACGATGTACTCGGCGCCTGCCTCGATCTTCCAGTACAACCGTCGCAATTCCTGCTCCCGGTTCACGGCGCCCGGGTTGGCGCCGACGCCGATGAGGAACCCAGTCTGTGAGCCGATGGGGTTGCCGCCCAGGTCCAGGCCCTTGTTCAGGTTGGCCACGATGTTGGTCAGCCCGATGGCGTCCACGTCGAAGACGGCGGTGGCGTCCGGGTAGTTGCCCAGCCGCGGGGGATCCCCGGTGACGACGATCAGGTTGCGTATCCCCAGGACATGGATGCCCAGCAGGTCCGACTGCATGCTGATGATGTTGCGGTCGCGGCAACAATAATGCAGCACGGCCTCGATGCCGGCGTCCCGCTGAATGAGATAGGCGAGGGCCTGGGCACTCATCCGCGCGCTGGCCCGCGGGCCATCGGGCACGTTGATGCACTCCACGCCTTTGGAAGCACACAGGCGCGCCCCTTCGATCTCGCGGGAGGGGTCGGAGCCGCGCGGCGGCACGATCTCCACCAATACCGGGAAGCTGGCTTCCTTCAGCCTGGCCCCCAGCCGCGACTTTTTTTCCGCCGGGATGGGCGGCAGCAGCTTGGGTCTGGCTTCCTCGGCCACGGTGACCTGGATCCGGGCGTGGGCGGGCTGCAGCGAGCGCACTTCGTTCTTCAGCAGCTTGATGTGCTCCGGGGTGGTGCCGCAGCAGCCGCCCAGGACCTTGGCCCCCGCCTGGATGTAACGCCGCGCGTACTGGGCCAGGTATTCGGGCGAGCACAGGTACACGTTGCGCCCCTCCACGTTCACCGGCTTGCCGGCGTTGGGCTGCACGGCCAGCGGCTTCCGGGTGACCTTGATCAGGCGCTCCAGCACGTCCAGGGCGATCTTGGGGCCCACCGAACAGTTGATACCGACGACATCGGCGCCCCACTCGTCCAGCCGCCGGGCGAAGACCTCCGGGCTGGCCCCGAACAGGGCGTTGCCGTCGTCGTCCACGGTCATCTGCGCCACCACGGGCAGGTCGCAGGCTTCCCGGGCAGCGAAGATCGCCTCGCGGATCTCGTTCAAGTCGCTGAAAGTCTCCAGCACGATCAGGTCGGCGCCCGCCTCGGCCAGGGCGGCGATCTGCTGCTGGAAGGCCTCGCGCGCTTCCTGGAAGGAGGTGGGGCCAAGCGGCTCGATGCGCACCCCCAGCGGCCCCACCGAGCCGGCCACCCAGGCGCCTTCGCCGGCCGACTCCCGCGCCACTCGCACCCCGGCGCGATTGATGTCCACCAGCTTTTCCACCAGGCCGTAAGGCGCCAAGCGAAAGGCATTGGCGCCGAACGTGTTGGTCTCGATGATTTCGGCGCCCGCCTGAATGTAACTGTCGTGAATTTCCTTCACCAACGCGGGCGCTGACAGATTTAGTT
>CAYVGN010000424.1:0-2869 GCA_964451215.1 uncultured Acidobacteriota bacterium | reverse complement strand
ACGTCACGCTGAGCCCCCCGCCCTCCATGTAAAAGATCGTTTCCAGGTCCGGGTTGCTGGTGACCTCCTTGACGTATCCCTCGGCCAGCTCGCCCATGCCCACGTTGTGGGCCAGGATTAAGCCGCCCGCGCGCACCAGGGGCAGCAACTTGTTCAGGTAGTCAACGTAGCCCTCTTTGTCGGCGTCGAGGAAGACGAGGTCAATCGGCTCTTTCAGCCTGGCCACGTTCTGGTGGGCGTCGCCCTCGACAACGGTGACCATCTGGGCGACGCCGGCCTGCTGGAAGTGCTGGCGCGCGGTGGCCGCCCGGCCGGGATCAATTTCGAACGTGGTCAGCTTGCCGCCGGTCTTCTGCAAGCCCAGGCAAAGCCAGAGGCCGGAGTACCCGGTGGAGGTGCCGATCTCCACCACGTTCCTGGCGCCGACCGCCTCGGCGAGCAGGCGAAGCATCCTGCCGTCGCTCATCGGGACGCTGGCGAACATTCTGCCGGACCTAGCCATATCGTCGAGCACAGCGAGGATTTTCTTCTCCGCTTCCGTCTTGGCCAGGGGCGGACTGGCTGTGTCCACGAAGCGGCGCGGCCAGCGCCGCTGGGCCAGGCCGGCCAGGGCCGCTGCAAGCAGCACGATTGCGATCAAGGAAGTGCGTTTCATGGATGTCGGCATCCTTTCATGCGCAGAACTCTCTTTGCCAGAAACCGAACCAGCTCAGAAACGAAGACGCCGGCCCGCCACTCAGGGCAGCAGCACCAGCGGGGCGCGCGGGAAAGCAAACTTCCGCCCGATTTCGTCCACCACGTTCACCTGGCAGGTGTAGCGGCCCGGCGCCAGCCGCTCCAGCGGAACCCGGAACTGAACGGCCACGGTCTGCGGCCTGGGTCCGAGCGTGTGCTTCACCTGCACAGCGTCTGATTCAAAGGCTTTGAGCTTGCCCCGGAAGAAGCTGAGGCTGGCGGTTATGCTCGGCGCTTTGTCGGCGGGCCCTGTGTCAGGGTCATAGACCTCGAAGTAGACGAACAGGTCCTGGTTACGCCGGAAGACCCGGGTAATGCTCGGGATCAGCTTCTGCCCTTCCTGCACGAGAGGATGAGTGGCAAGCAGTTTCTTGTCGCGCTCGGCTGAACCGACGGCGCTCGAGAGCGGCTCGCGCTGGTTGCCCCACACCACCGAACTGGTGCGCAGGTAGGAACTCTGCGCGGCCAGGTCGGGGATGGTGAACTTGGTTTCAAACGTGCCCATCTTGCCGGAAGTGTTCTCGCGGGTGAGGAACTTCAGAACGTAGTCGCCGGGCGGCAGGGTGAAGGCGGTGTCGTATTGAAGCTGCCGGCGGCCTAGTTGCAGCGCGTTCTCTCCGCTGAGCTTCACCCCGATGCCATCGCGCACGGTGCCCATGGTTCTTCCCCGGGTGTCGCGCACCCGGCCGATGAAATCGAACTCGGCCGTCTGGTGCCCGCCCCTGCGCACCAGCTCGATCTCCGAGCCGGGGATCTTGACCGCCACCGGCGCCAGGTAACGGTCGCGCCCTAAGCGGAAGTAGTTCACCTCCAGGGCCAGCGACAGGTCGGTGACGGGGTCGGCCAGCAGCAGCGCCTCTTCGAGCTGCCGCTCCTTGTCGGAGGAGGTGAAGTCGCGGAACTGCTTGGAGGCAAAGTAGCCGGAGCGGTAGTCCAGCCGGGCGGTGGGCTGGGAGGCCAGGCGGACGCGGATGCGGCGGAAGCGCCCGTCCAGCGCCGGGTTGCTGCTGTAATAGCCCAGGATGTAGTAGCTGCCGATGTCCCGCTGTGCCTGCACGATGCCCAGCGCCAGGTCGTTGTTGTCCAGCAGGGCCCTGCCGCCGGTGTCGGCCGCCAGCGTGGTCAGCGTTTCCTGCTGGTCGTCGAAGCGCTCACGGCGCTGGCGCTGCGCCTGCCCAGAGAAGATGCCGGAGCCCCGCGGCGAGCCCTGGGCGGCCCCGCCGGCCGGCGCCTCGGCCACCAGGCCCCGGGCGTCCACCGGATAAAACGCCACGTTGCTGCGCACCGCGGCGTTGACCGTGGCCCGCAACTGCGACTGGTTCTCCACGCCCGTCCGGCCCACGCCGCTGGAGAAATAGACCACCCCCTTCTTCTCCGGCAGTGACTGCAGCATCTTGGTGGCCGACTCCAGCGCGCTCAGCTTGCGGTCGGTGTTGAAGATGTTGAACTCCGACTCGTCGGCGGTGAAGGCCGCCCCGGTGTCCTCGCCCGTCTCCTCCTCGCCGGTGGCCGCCTCGGTCGCCAGCTCGCTGCCCTCCGCGATGCGGAACGCGCGGATGACCGCGCGCAACCGCTCCCGATCCTCGGTGAAGTCCTGTAGCACCTGGAGGCGGTTGGAGAAGGCCATGATCGCTACCGCGTCGGACGGGCTCATCTGCTGGTCGAGGAACTTCTCAGCGGCCTTTTGCGCCCGGATCTGGTCTTCTGGCGGCATGGAGGAAAAATCGAAGAAGAGCACCAGGAGCCGGCGGTCCTTGTAGCGGACCTGGCCGGGCGACGAGGGGGTGATTTGGGTGCGCTGAAGCGAGGGAACGGGAGCAGGGGCGGGAGCGGCACTCGGCGCCGCCGCCGGTCCCTCCGGCTCCAGCTCCTGGAATTCGAACACCGAGATCTTCTGCGGCTTGTCGTCCTCGAACACCTCGAAGTCCTGGGCCTTCAGGTTCTCGATGATGCGGCCGGAGCGATCGCGCACGCTCACGTTCACGATGACCAGGCTGGTGGTGACCTTGAAGGTAGGCAGCGCCTGCGACGGCGGCGCCGGCTGGGGCTGCTGGCCAGCCGCCAGCAGCGCCACGATCACGAGAAGGCTGACAATCCGCATAACTAGTGCCGTTCCAACTTATTGGGGCCAAGC
>CAYVGN010000423.1:0-2894 GCA_964451215.1 uncultured Acidobacteriota bacterium | reverse complement strand
GTAACCGTCCGGTGAACCCATCTTTGGTGGATTGAACTTACGGGTGATACTTCCTGATGTGGGCAGAGGTGCGCTGGAGGTGCGCAACCAGCCCCAAGGAGGATTTCCGGTGAGCAAGAGGCACGATGAGGCCAAGGCGCGGTTCTGGCAGGCAGCGATGCGGGAGGCGGCAGGCAGCGGGTTTTCCGTCCGGGAGTTCTGTCGGCGGCGGAAGCTGGACGTGGCCCAGTTCTACTGGTGGCGGCGCCGCTTGCGGGAGACCAAGCCACCACGGACGATGGACAAGCCCGGGGGTGACCAAGCGCGCTTTGCGCTGGTTGCGGACGGCGCGGACCCGACAGACGCTGGCATCGAGTTGGTGCTCGGCAACGGGCGCCGGCTGCGGCTCCGCCGGGGCGTGGACGAGGCCACCCTGCGGTCCGTGCTCGCCGCCCTGGAGCCGCCGGCGTGTTGAGCTTTCCCGCCGCCATCAAGGTGTACCTGTGCACCGTGGCGTGCGACATGCGCCGCAGCTTCGACGGGCTGTCCATGATGGCCGAGCACATCATCCGCTGCAATCCCTTTTCGGGGCACCTGCTGGTGTTCTGCAACCGGCGCAGCGACCGGCTGAAGATTCTTTACTGGGACCGGGACGGGTGGGCCATCTGGTACAAGCGGCTGGAGGCGGGCACCTTCCAGTTTCCCTTCGCCGCGAGCGGGCGCCAGGAGATCGCGGCCTGGGAGCTGGGGCTGTTGCTGGAGGGCATCGATCTGCGCCGCGGGCGGCGCCGCAAACGCTACTGCCTGCCGGCGGCGCGGAGTCCGGAGCCAGAGGGCTGAGCGCCCCGAAACGCTGAAACTTTTTTGCAGTTTGTGCTTGACATGAACCGACAGCCATGCTAGGCTGTCGGTAGATGACTCCCGCGCAGATCCAGCGGCGCATCCAGCTGATCCAAGCGCAGCTCACCGCACTGGGCGCCATGCATCCGGGCAGTCTCAGCGAGCAGTACAACATCTGCGGCACGCCGGGCTGCCAGTGCAAAGATCCCGACCACCCCCAGAAGCACGGACCCTACTACCAGCTCAGCTACAGTTGGCGCGGCCACAGCACCACCCGTTTCGTGCGGCCCGACCAGGTGGCCAGGATGCGGGAGAAGGTGGCCAACTACAAACGCTTCCGGGCCCTGGTCCAGGAGTGGGTGGACCTGGCGGTGGAACTGGAGCGAGAGGAGCGGGCGCGGGCCAAGAAGCGGCATGGAGATTGATCGCCAGAACCTGCCCGCGGATCCGGCTGTCCTGCAAGGGATGGTGGTGGGATTGCTCAACACCTTGGAGGAAAAGGAGCGCCTGCTGCGGCAGGTGCAGCACCAACTGGAGCGCCTGCTGCGCTGGCGCTACGGAGCAAGCCGCGAACGGGTGGATGAAAACCAGTTGTTCCTGTTTGCCGCCGAGTTGGTGCGCTCCGGCCAGGACCTGACGCCGGCGCCGGAACCGCCGGCCAGCGAAGGCGCCGGGGCTGCCGCCAAACCCAGGGGTCATGGCCGGCAGGCGCTGCCGAAGTCGCTCCCACGACAGCGCGTGGTCTACCAGCTCCAGGAGGAGCAGCGGCACTGCCCGGAGTGCCAGGGCGACCTGAAGCTCATCGGGGAGGAAGTCAGCGAGCGGCTGGAGTACGTGCCGGCCTCCTTCCAGGTGCTCGAGGAAGTCTGCCAGAAGTACGCCTGCCCGCAGGGCTGCACCGTGATTACGGCGGCCAAGCCCGCCGCGCCCATCGAGAAGGGCCTGCCGGGGCCGGGCCTGCTGGCGCAGGTGGCGGTGAGCAAATACGGCGACCATCTGCCGCTGCACCGCCAGGCGGAGATCTACCAGCGCCAGGGGGTAGAGTTATCGCGCCAGACCATGTGCGACTGGATGCGGCAGGCGGCCGAGTTGGCCCGCCCGCTGGTGGAGCTGATGCAGCAGCGGGTGCTGACGTCGCAGGCCGTGCAGACCGACGACACTCCGGTGCCGGTGTTGGACCCGGAGCTGCCGCGCACGCGGACGGGCCGGATCTGGACCTACGTGGGGGATGCCGCGCATCCCTACACGGTCTACGATTACACGCCCACGCGCAGCCGGGACGGGCCGGAGGCGTTCCTGAAGAAGTTCCGCGGATTCCTCCAGGCCGATGCGTACTCGGGCTACGACCAGTTGTACACCGAGCCCGCGCGCGGCGTGGTGGAGGTGGCCTGCTGGGCCCACGCCCGGAGGAAGTTCTATGAGGCGCAGAGCTCGGACGTGATGCGCTCCACGGTGATGCTGGCCTACATCCGGCTGCTGTACGAGGTGGAGCGCGAGGCCCGCCTGCGGAAGCTGAGCGCCGCGGACCGGGGGGCGCTACGCCAGGCGCAGTCGAAGCCCGTGCTGGGGGACATTCACAGCTATCTGGAGGCGCAACGGCCGCAGGTGCTGCCGAAGAGCCCGGAGGGGCAGGCCATTGCCTATACGCTGTCGAACTGGGAAGCGCTGGCGCGCTACGCGGAGGACGGCGCGCTGGAGATCGACAACAACGGCGCCGAGCGCAGCCTGCGCGGCGTCGCGGTGGGCCGCAAGAACTGGATGTTCTTTGGCAGCGACAACGGGGGCCGCACCGCCGCCCTGCTGAGCAGCCTCATAGCCTCCTCGAAGCGCCTCCGCATCGATGCCTTCGCTTACCTGCGCGACGTCTTCGCGCGCATCAGCGCTCACCCGCACAACCGGCTCGAGGAACTGCTTCCCGACCGGTGGGCGGCGGCCCGGGCCACCCAGAACTCCTGATCCAGTTCTTCTCGGGCGTCAAGCCCGGCCCGCCAGCCCCCTCCCTGGGTTCGCCGGACGGATACAGAATGCCAGCATGTTGGCAGCGGACCCCGCACCTACCGACGGGCCTCTCACCA
>CAYVGN010000422.1:2621-2902 GCA_964451215.1 uncultured Acidobacteriota bacterium | reverse complement strand
GAGCATGATGGCCAGCGGGTGGAAGAAGCTGCGAAACTGCGAGGCCAGGATGGCGTAGATGAAGACTACCGCCAGCACCAGGGCACGGTAGATGTAGTAGAAGCTTTCGGCCATGGCCTCGGTGTCGCCGGTATACACCAGCGAGTAGCCTGGGGGCAGGCCCAGTGTGGCGGCCTGCCGCTTGATGTCGCCGATGACGTTGCCCAGCGGGCGGCCGGCGGTATTGGCGCTGACGCGGATTTCGCGCATCAGGTCGTAGCGGCGGATCTTGGCGGGCCCGG
>CAYVGN010000422.1:0-2611 GCA_964451215.1 uncultured Acidobacteriota bacterium | reverse complement strand
ACCTGGGTGAGCGGCACCAGGGCGGGGGCGGAGCGGGCGCCGGGCAGGTCGATCAGGGCCAGGTCCTGCTCGGCGCGGCGTTGCTCCTCGACCAGGCGCACGCGCACGTCGTAAGAGTCGCCGTCAGGATCCTCGAACTTGCCGGCCACCTCGCCGGCCATCAGGCCGCGCAGGGTGCGGGCCACGCCGCCTAGGTCCATGCCCAGGTCGGCGGCCGCCTGGCGGTCCAAGCGCACGCGGGTTTCGGGCTTGCCCGGCTCCTGGCTGGTCTCTACGTCGGCGGCGCCGCGCGTCTTCTCCGCGACCTCCATCACCCGGGCGGAGAGAGGTTCCAGGCGGGCCAGGTCGGGGCCGCGCACGCTGATCTGGATAGGCTTGGCGCCCGGCCCGAGCTGGTGCGCCTCCTCCACGCTCAAGCGCAGGCCCTGCATCCCGGCCAGGCGCCGCCGCACCTGCTCCTTCACTTCCTCGGAGTTCTCCCTCCGCTGGCGCTTGGGCTTCAGTTTGGCGTAGATCAGGCCCTCGTTGACCGGCTGGGTGCCGCCGGCCCCGATGCTGGCGTAGGTGGAAGCCACCCCCGGATGGGCGCGCAGCAGTTGTTCAATGCTGCGGGCCAGGGCCACGGTCTGGCGCAGGCTGGTGCCCGGCTCCGCCTTGAACGCCACCTGGAAGTCGCCCCGGTCGAACTCGGGCATGAAGTTGCTGCCCAGGCGCGCCAACAGGAACAGGGCCAGGACGACCGAGAGGCCGCCCAGGGCCAGGACGGCGGAGCGGCGCTGGAGTGCCCACCTCAGCGTGCGCTGCAGCACCCAGCGCAGCCGGCCCATCTGCCGGTTGGCGGCGGCCAGGACGCGCGCCACCCGCCCGCGGCCGTTCCCCTCAGCGTCCGGGTCGTACCAGCGGGAACTGAGCATGGGATCCAGCGTGAAGCTGACGAACAGCGACACCAGCACGGCGAACGCCACCACGAGGCCGAACTGGTAGAAGAACCGGCCGACAATGCCCCCCATGTAAGCCACCGGGCCGAACACGGCCACGATGGAGAAGGTGGTGGCCATCACCGCCAGCCCGATCTCGCTAGTGCCCAGCGACGCCGCCGTCATGTGGTCCTCGCCGTGCTGCATGTGGCGGACGATGTTCTCGCGAACCACGATGGCATCGTCAATCAACAGGCCGATGGCCAGCGACAGCCCCATCAGCGTCAGCATGTTCAGCGTGAACCCCAGCGCCTTCATGATGATGAAGGCGCTGATCACCGCCACGGGCAAGGTCAGGCCGGTGATCACCGTGCTGCGCCAACTGGCCAGAAACAGGAAGACGATGAGCACGGTGAGCAGCCCGCCGAGCAGCATGGTCACCTGTACGTCTTCGACCGAGTTGCGCATGAACTGGGAGTTGTCGCGCACCAGCCGCAGCTCGACGCCGCGCGGCAGTTCGGCAGCGATGCGCTGGATGGCCTCCATGACGTTGTCGGCCACCTCCACGGTGTTGGAGCCGGACTGCTTCTGCAGGTCCAGCGCCAGGGCGGGCTGGCCGTCCACCAGCGAGAAGCTGCGTTCCTCCTCGATGCCGTCCACCACCCGACCCAACTGGCGCAAGTAGATGGGGACGCCGCCGCGGTTGGCGACGATGAGGTTGTTGAAGTCCTCCACCGCCCGCACCTTGCCGGCCACCCGCACCAGCGACTCCTGCGGCCCTCGGTCCAGCTTGCCGGCCGGCACGTCCAGGTTCTCCCGCTCCAGCGCCTGCAGCACCTCCACGAAAGTCAGGCCGTAGCTTTTCAGCTTCTCGCGCTCCAGCAGCAACTGCACCTCGCGCCGGGCCGGCCCCACCAGGCGCACCGCGCCCACCCCGGCGATGTTCTCGAAGCGCCGCTTGATGACCTTCTCGGCCAGCGTGGTGAGCGCCTTGCGGTCCAGTTGCCGCGAGGTCACCGCCACCGAAACGATGGGGATGGCGTCCGGGTCCAGTTGCTCGATTACCGGCTCCTCCACATCGCGCGGGAACAGGTTGCGCACGCCGTTGATCTTGCTCTGCACGTCCTGCTGCGCCCGGGTCAGGTCGGTGCCCAGGTGGAACTCCACCACGATGCTGGAGATGCCCTCGGTGGTCACCGAGGAGATGTGCTTGACGCCGGCGATAGGGTTCACCGCCTCTTCGATCTTGCGCGTCACCTCCGTCTCCACCGTCTCCGGCGCGACGCCCGGGTAAACGGTGTAGATGCTGATGATGGGGAGATCCACGTCGGGGAACAGGTCAATCTTCAGCTCCACGTAAGCGAACACGCCCAGCACCACCAGCGTGACCACGATCATGGTGGCGAAGACGGGCTGGCGAATTGATAAGTCCGAAAGAAACATAGCGCTTCAAAGCAGTGCGCGGCGAGGCATCATCACCTGTCACTCCTCACCGGGCGGACGGGCTGGCCTTCGGGCGGCGCCACCTGGGGTTCGGCCACCACGTCATCGGCGGCGGCAAGGCCGCGCACGATCTCGACGCCGCCGCCCTGCTCCAGGCCCAGCTCGACTTCGCGGCGCCGCACGGTCCCCCCCTCCACCACCAGCACCGTACCGCCCGTCGGATCGGCGGCGCGCAGCACGGCCGCCAGCGG
>CAYVGN010000421.1:1627-2919 GCA_964451215.1 uncultured Acidobacteriota bacterium | reverse complement strand
GAATTAATGGGACACGGCACCAGCTTGCCTGCGCCGACCCGGATGGGCAAGAATGTCTACCGCCCATGCCGTCGAAACGCGCCATCGCCCTACTCTGCGCCGGGGTTGCGTGCCTGGCGGCGGCCGCCTGTACTCAGTCTCCCCGCCTTCCCATTTACGAGGTTCTGCGCACCGAGACGCCTATCCGGGTGGATGGCAGAGTTGACGAGACCGCCTGGCAGCAGGCCCCGGCCATGACCTTCGTCAACAACGCCGACGGTTCCCCCAGCCCCCTGAAGACCGAGGCCCGAATCCTGTACGACGACAAGTTTCTTTACTTCGCCTTCCACAGCGCCGACGAGAATATCTGGGCCACCATGCGCCAGCGCGACCAGCACCTGTGGGAGGAGGAAGTGGTGGAGGTCTTCTTGCAGGCTGACCCGCGGCAAACCAGCTACATCGAGCTGGAGGTGAACCCGCTGGGCACGATGCTCGACATCTTCCTGCTTGACATCCGCAAGCCGCTTCACTACCAGAGCTGGAACAGCGAGAAGCTGCAGTGGGCGGTGACGGTAGCTGGGACGGTGGACGGCAAGGCCGGCGACCAGGAATGGAGGTGCGAGATCGCGTTGCCGCTGGAGGACGTGGTGCCCGCGCCCAGCATCCCGCCCAAGCCCGGCGACCGGTGGCGGCTAAACCTCTACCGGGTGGAGAAATTGCCGCAACCGGCCCTGCTGGCCTGGTCGCCCACCAGGAAGCGAGACTTCCACGTGCCCTCCATGTTCGGCGAGATGGTCTTCACCGACCGCCGCGCTCGTTAGGATCGCGTACGGCCTGATACACCGCCGAGACGCAGAGCACGCAGAGCAGTAAACAGAATGCGCAGAGCCGCTTGGCAAGGGGCTAATAGCTGAAAGCTGATAGCTGATAGCGTTAGAATCGCTGAGTGACCGCGCGGCTTTACTACCACGACTCGTTTCTGCGGGAGTTTGAGGCACGGGTGGCGCGCCTGGACGCCAAGGGTGTGGTGCTGGACCGCACCGCCTTCTACCCCAGCGGCGGCGGCCAGCCCAATGACACCGGCCGGCTGGACGGCGCGCGGGTCCTGGATGTGTTCCAGGATGAAAGCGGGGAGGTGGTGCACGTCCTGGACGGGCCGCTGCCCCAACCCGGCCAGAGCGTGCGCGGGGAAATCGACTGGGAGCGCCGCGCCGACCACATCCAGCAGCACTCCGGCCAGCACCTGCTCTCGGCCGTCTTTGTCCGCCTTTTCAATCTCCCTACCGTCAGCTTCCACCTGGGCGCCGATACCT
>CAYVGN010000421.1:0-1617 GCA_964451215.1 uncultured Acidobacteriota bacterium | reverse complement strand
CCTCCACCATTGACCTGGCCACTGCGGCCCTCTCGGCCGAGCAGGCCCGCCAGGCCGAGGAACTGGCGAACCAGGTCATCTTCGAGGACCGCCGGCTGCGGGTTTTCTTCGCCACCCCGGAAGAGGTGAAATCGCTGCCCCTGCGCAAGGACGTGGACCGTGAGGGCGAACTGCGGCTGGTGGAGATTCCGGACCTGGACCTGACCGCCTGCGGGGGGACGCACGTGGCCAGCACCGGGCAGATCGGGGCGGTGCTGCTGCGCAAGATCGAGAAGTCGCGCTCCGGCGTGCGGGTGGAGTTCGTCTGCGGGCTCCGCGCGGTGCGCGCCGCTCGCGCTGACTACGCCGTGCTGGCCGAGGCGGCTAACGCCTTCACCACCCACCCCGGCCAGGTGGCGGCCCTGGTACGGAAGCAGATGGAGGACCTCAAGGCGGCTGACAAGGAGCGGCAGAAACTGCTGGAGGCGCTGGCGGGTTACGAGGCGCGGGAGCTGTACGCGGCCACCCCGGAAGCCGGCGGAGTGCGCCAGGCGGTGAAGACGCTGGAGGCGGCAGAGGTGGGCTACGTGCGCTGGCTGGCGGCGCAGTTTGCCGCCCAGCCCAACGCCCGCGCCCTGTTCGCCATCCGCCAGCCGCCCACCCTGGTGCTGGCCCAGTCGCGCGGCCTGGCGGCAGACCTGGGCGGGCTGGTGAAGAGGCTGGCGGCCCAGTACGGCCTGCGCGGCGGCGGCTCGCGCGACTCGGCTCAGGCGGGCGCCCCCGATGCTGCCGCGCTGGAGCGTGCGCTGGAAGCCATTTGCGCCGAGCTCAAGTAAATTTCACCGTGTCCCAACGGCTCAGCACCGGGGCGGAAAGGCCCGCTGCGGGCAGCCCAAGCCGAGGCGCAACTCCCCGCGGCGAGGTCCTCCCTGGCAGGATGCTGACAAGCCCTGCCAGCATGTCATTCCCAGGGCCGACGCTCCCGCTTCGCCGGATCGGCCTGATCCTGCAAGGCGGGATGCTTGTCCAGCAAACCACCGCGGTTGAGAAGCATCCCCGCGCGGCGGGATCACTTTGCTCGGAATGACAAAGGAGCCGCTTTTTCAGCATGCTCTAGGGCCGCTTCCCGGACGGTCGCACGAGCAAAGGATTGCTGCACCGGCGGGCTATCGGCTAGGCTTGGGAATCGGGCTTCAGACTTGAGGCTGTAGCGGTCAGGCCATTCGCCTGACAGCAGCATGTCTGGCTATGCTTGGGCTGAATCGTCGAAATCGCTGGATGGCGCTGGTGGTGCTGGCTCTGGCCCTGGCGCTGCCTGCCGCGGCGCAACTGCTGGAGCAATTTGAGAGGGCCGTCAGCGAGTTCACGCTGGCCAACGGCATGCACTTCATCATCGTGGAGCGCCACGAGGTGCCGGTCGTGGCCTTCCACCTTTACGTGGACGTGGGCTCGGTGGACGAAGAGGCAGGCCAGACGGGCCTCTCGCACCTGTTCGAGCATCTGGCCTTCAAGGGCACCCGCACCATCGGCACCACCAGCTACCGGCTGGAGAGGATGGCGCTGGAAAAACTGGACCGGGCCTACGAGGCGCTGGAGGCCGCCCGGGCCAAGGGCGAGAAGGCCGACCCGGCGCGGCGC
>CAYVGN010000420.1:0-2923 GCA_964451215.1 uncultured Acidobacteriota bacterium | reverse complement strand
TGCCAGGGCGGCCACAAGGGCCGCCCCTACAGCGTGCCAGGGCGGCCACAAGGGCGGCCACAAGGGCCGCCCCTACATCACCCGCCTGCGACAGGTACAAAATCTCGTGTCAACGCTCATAGCGGTCTAAACCGATTAATCTGCGAAAATCCGCGGTTCAGCAAGCAGCACGCTGAAAACCACTTGCTTCCAGCGCAGGGGATGGGGCATTCTTTGGGGTTCATTTCTTGCAGGCCCAGGGCCTGCTGGAGCCATTTTGAGGACCGTCGGGTGGCTGAGTGGCGCCCCACGGAGCAAACCGCTTCCAGTTCCGATGCGCAAGGGAGGGCTGAAGCAGAAAGGAGAGCGGAAATGCTTGAGCAACAGCAGCAGACTGTTTCCTCGCCCCCGCCCTTCCGGTTAGACGTCAGATTGCACCGGCTGCTTCGTCCGTCGTCAGCGCCACGGGCGCCGGCGACGCCGCGGCCTTCCGGCCCGCCGCTGAGCTTGCCCGAGCCCGTCTTTCCCCAGCACCCGGATCTTCTCAGTGAGGTAGATGACGCCGAATGGGAGGCGCAACTGGCCAGGAACGGCCGCCGTCGTTGGACCGCTCCCCTGATCCTGCGCGCCGTGCGCGGCTGGCTGTTTCCTTACTGCAAGTCCCGCATCTTGCCCGGCGACTTTCATCCCATCATCGCTTACCTGTTTACCGAGTGGAAGTGCAACCTGGACTGCCATTACTGCTGGGCCTTCGACAACCGGGTGAAGGGCATGACCGAGGACACCGCCCGGCGCTCGATCGACTGGCTGCACGCGACCGCCTGTCGGGTGCTGGCCCTGATGGGCGGGGAGCCTCTGCTGCGACCCCAGTTCGCGCACAAGGTGGTCTACTACGCCGCCAAGAAGGGCTTCTGGGTCTACCTGCCCACCAACGCGCGGCTGCTGCGCCCCGACGTGACCGACCGCCTCGCCGACGCCGGCGTGGCCACCGTGAACTTCGCCGTGGACTGCATCGAGGAGAAACCCGGCCTGCCGAAGGCCCTCAACCCCGTCCGCGCCTCCTTCGACTACCTGGTCCGGAAGCAGCACCGCTACGGCTACCTGGTGTTCTTCAACATCAACATCTGCCGCAACAACCTGGAGGACGTCAGGCAACTGACCGAGATCGCCCGCGACAACTTCGTCGCCACCGACTATCACATCAACGAGTCGCCGATGCTGGAGCAGGAACACTTCAAGCACCTCAACAACAACGACACCTTCATCCGGCCCGAGGACTGGCCCAAGGTGGACGAACTGCTGGATTGGATTATCGAGAAGAACCGGCAGGGATACAAGATGGTGAACTCGATCCAGCGCCTGACGGACATGAAGTCGTTCATGCGCGGCAAGGTGCAGCAGTGGGACTGCCGCGCCGGGCAGAACTCCATCATCATCCGGACCGACGGGACGCTGGCCCCCTGCTTTCCGCTGTACTCGGCCAGCTATGACTGGGGAACTGTCGAGAACCCGAAGTTCGAGGCGCCGCACCTCGAGGAGATGAAAAAGGCCTGCCAGCCGCATTGCTTTTCCACGCTGAACCACAACCTGGCCTATTGCTATAAGGACCGGCGCGTCATCCGCTGGGTGCTGAAGCAGGCGATGCGTGGATTCCAAGGGGTGAGCGGCAGCTTTGACTGAGCGGCCTTTGGCAGGACGCAGCTTCAGTCCGCGCCGCCGGCAAGGGGGGTGGCGGCTCCCGCCTCGGCCGCCAGTGCGGCAGCGGCTCCCGCCTCGGCCGCCAGCGCGGCAGCGGCTGCGGTAGAATAACAGCGTGCGCTTCCCCCTGGCGGCCCTGCTCTTCTTGTTGGCGTTCTTTCCCCAGGCTCCCTCCCCGCCGGACCCGGTCGAGGAATCGCTCCGCCGTTTCGCCCTCGTCTACAGCATCGTCGAGGAGCAGTACGCCGACCCGCTCATCCCCGAAAAGCAGATTTACCAGGGCGCGATCCCGGGGGTCCTGCGCCAGCTCGACCCGTACTCGGTGTTTTTCGACGCCGAGCAGTTCCGCATCCTGCAGCAGCACCAGCAGGCCAAGACCGAGGGCTTCGGGACTATCGTCAGCGTGATGCCGGGGCGGGTGGTGGTGCTGGAGGCGTTAGTCGGCTCGCCAGCCGCCCGGGCGGGCATCCAGCCAGGCGACGAGCTGCTGGAGGTCAACAACCACCGCATCGAGCGGCTCAGCGTCGAGGAGATCGTCGAGGTGCTGGGCGAGGCGCGCACCCGCGAGCGCACCCACATGCTGGTGTTGCGCCCCAACAGCAGCAAGGTGGAAAGCATCGTGGCCAGCCCGGTCGAACTCTCTGAGAAGACCGTGGACCGGGCCTTTTTCCTGCGTCCCGGCATCGGCTACCTGCACGTCACCAGCTTCGAAAGCGGCTCGGTTGGGGAAATGAAGCAGGCGCTGGAGAAATGGGGGCGGTCGCTGGAAGGCCTGGTGCTCGACCTGCGCGACAACCGCGGCGGCCTGCTGAACTCGGCGCTGGAAACGGCCGGCTTGTTCCTGCCGGAGGGGACCGCGCTGCTGACCGCCCGCGGCCGCAGTGCGCAGGAGAAGCGTTTCACGGTAGAGAAGGCGGAGCCCATCGGCCAGAAGGTGGCGCTGGCGGTGCTGGTGAGCGGGCGAACCGCGAGCGCGGCCGAGATCCTGGCCGCGGCGCTGCAAGACCACGGCCGCGCCCGCCTGCTCGGCGAAACCACCTTCGGCAAGGGAATGGTGCAAACCGTGTATCCGCTGAGCGAAGGGACCGGCCTGGCCCTGGCCACGGCCCGCTACCTCACCCCGGCCGGCCGCTCCCTTGAGCGCACCCGCACCAGCCAGGGCGGCATCCGCCCCGATGTGGAAGTAGCTCCGGCCGGCTACTCCGAGTTCCAGGCCTTCCTGGAAAGCCGCTCGGTGTTCCTGGAG
>CAYVGN010000419.1:0-2926 GCA_964451215.1 uncultured Acidobacteriota bacterium | reverse complement strand
CCAGGCAAACCCACAAGCTTAAGTAAGTGACATTGGGCAAGATGCCGGCGCTACGCTGTAACATAGGCCTCTTGCGCGGGCGAAAGCCGGGCCCAAACGGGGAAAGACCCCAAGGCAAGCCACATTCCAACGAGGCCCTGGCGCGGTGCGGCCGGGGCCGGAGGAGCCAGCAGATGGGTCGTTTGCGGTGGAACAACAAGAAAGCAGGGGCAGCAGTGGTACTGGGAGCCATGGCCCTGCTGGGCGCCGGCCTAGCCGGCTATTCCCAACAGCGGCCGTCGCAGCCAGCCCCGGCCGGGCAGCAGAAAGACCGCTCGCTGGGCTACGACGATACGCCGTTTCTGCCGGGGCAGAAGTGGCGGGTGCACGACGTGGCGCGGCCGCGTCCGCGGGTGATCACGCCGGGCACCGCCAGCACGCAGGAGCGCCCGGGCCGCCCGCCTTCCGACGCCGTCGTGCTCTTCGACGGCAGGGATCTGTCACACTGGGTGGCCTCGGGGAAAGGGAGCGAGCAGGGGAAGCCAGCCGAGCCGCGGTGGAAGGTCGAGAACGGCTACGTGGAAGTGGTGCCGGGAACCGGCGACATCGTTAGCAAGGAGAAGTTTGGCGACTGCCAACTCCACGTGGAGTGGGCCGCGCCGGCCGATATCCGCAGCGCCAGCCAGTTCCGCGGCAACAGCGGCGTGATCCTGATGAGCCGGTACGAGATCCAGGTGCTCGATTCCTACCAAAACCCCACCTACGCCGACGGGCAGGCGGGCGCCATCTACGGGCAGTGGCCGCCGCTGGTGAACGCCTCGCGGCAGCCCGGCGAGTGGCAGACCTACGACATCGTGTTCGAAGCGCCGCGGTTCGAAGGCGACAAGCTGGCCAAGCCGGCCTACTTTACGGTGTTGCACAACGGCGTCGTGCTGCATCACCGGCAGGAGGCGATCGGGCGGATGGTGCACGCGCGGGTGGCTACCTACGCCCCGCATGGGCCGCAAGAGCCGTTGATGCTGCAGAACCACGGCGACCCGGTGCGGTACCGCAACATCTGGCTGCGGCCGCTCCGGGGCTATGACCAGCCCTGAGCGCGGAAAACCAGGATCGCCAAGCGCCGGCTGCCGGGGCCGGCATCCTGCCGCCGGGGCAGGGTCGCGTAACCTTGCGGGCCTTGCCGCGAACTGTCAGGAGCCGAGGAACTTCATCGTGCCCTTCAGGTCTAGTTGCCCCGCTCTGCCCACCTTCTCCCCGCAGCTCAAGTTCCCCTCCACGGCTCCCGCCTTCAGCCAGAAGTCCATCGCCCGACACCCAAATTCCTGCTTCTTTCTCTCCATCTCCTGGACGGCCTCGGCCACCCCCTTGGGCATCATGGCCTGCGCCATCTGGGTCGCCACTTCCTGGAGCCGGGCGGTCAGCTCTTTCTGCTCGGCGGCCGACAGCTTGACGAAGTCCTTCATCTTCTCCTGCAGCTTGGCCATTTCGGCCTCCAACTGCTTGACGCGTTGGCGGGACTGCTGCTGCTCCTGCGGGGATACCGTTTCCATCCTGGTCAGCAATTTCTGCTGCATTTCCGCGGCTTCGGCCCCCTCGCTGATCTCCAGGTGGCACTGTTCCTGGTGGCAACTGAGCCGGGCGTCGCGGGTCTCAAAGGCCTTGGGCTCGGCGCCCCGATAGAATTCGGCGCGGTACTGGCTCACCGGCTCCTGGTCGCCGCTGGATGGATCGCTCGCCTGCCGGAGCTTGATGCGCCAGCCGTTGTCGGCGGTGAAGTCCCATTCGTACTTGCCGCCGATGTAGACGGCCAAGCAGTTGGTGGTGCGGCAGGTGGCCGGCTGGAACGACTGCACATAGGCGTAGTCCGGCAACGAGCTTTGGCCCACCTTGACCGTGGCGCGGTACTCGGATTCCTTCTGGCCCGGTTTCACCGCCAGCGCCTCTTTCACCACCTCGATCTTGTCGTTGCTGAAGAGAAACTTGGTTCCCGCGTGAAAAGTTCCTCGCACCACCACCTCCCCGCTTGCGCCCGGCAGAATGCGGGCAAAACGGCACAGGGTGATCTCGGGAGTAGGGAATTTCTTGCGCAACTCCTTTCGATCCAGCCCCAGCCGCTTCTCCTCGGCGCGGCAGTCGGCGACGATGGCGTCTCGCCGTTGCACATAGCGGCTCACCGCAGCCCGCGCCAGTCCCCAGGCGAGCAGAGAAACCACCCCCACCACAACAAACCAACCGACGTTATTCTTCGACATCGTTGCCCCTCCCTTCTGAGATTTCCGCTGCCGGTTCACCCTTCCCCCGGGAGGCCTCGGGGCGCTTCTGGGTGGCCGCCAGGCAGCCGACGGCCATGAGGGTGAAGAACGCAAACAGCTCCGCCGGGCGGCGCAGCGGGAAGTCCACCAGCGCAACAGCCGCCAGCGCGACGACTCCCGCGGCGGCGCCCGTCAGCAGTTCGCCTGGCGCGCGCCGCCCCTGCCGAAAAGCAAGGAGCAGGAACGAGAGCGCCATCCCGCAAAAACCAACCAAGGCGAGCGCGCCGTTGTCCACCAGCATCTCCAGGTAATCGTTGTGGGCATGGTCCTGGAGCCCGGCAAAGCCGCGCTCGTTGTCAGCGGCAAGCCCGGCGCTCCACCGCTCCGCTTCCCACCGGGCATACTTCGGCAAAAAGGCTCCAGGCCCGAAGCCCAGCAGCGGGCGTTCGGGCAGGTGCGGCGCGACCGTGCGCCAGATGTAGAGCCGGCCGCGCAGGGTGGTGGAGAGCGGGCGAGCGGGCGCCAGCCACAACACCAGGACCGCCACGCTTCCCGCTGCCATTGCCAGCCCCCGCCAGCGCCGGAGCCGTCCCTGCACCGCCAGCCAGGCCAGCGCCGCGGCAAGCGCCAGCACCGCAGCCCGCGAGCCGGTGGCAAACAGGGCCGCGGCCCCCAGCGCCAGCAACAGCGAAAAC
>CAYVGN010000418.1:0-2967 GCA_964451215.1 uncultured Acidobacteriota bacterium | reverse complement strand
GGCCGCGGCCTGAATGGGCTCCGGCGCCGCCGAAAGGCTCAACTGCCAGTGCAGGTGGTCGGACAGGGTGGTGGGGGTAGAGAGGAAATTCTCGAAAGAAGGTTTCTCGATGACCTCCGCCGCCGGCGTCCTGTATCCCGGGTCCAGGTACTCCTCGAAGAAAGCGCCGAAATCAATCTCCTCGAAGGGGTCCTGGCCGTTGGGCTGCACGCTCTCCCGCTCGGCGGCGTGGGCGCGCTGCTCTTCAGCCTCCGCCAGTTCCTCAACCGAAGGGGTCGCTTCCACCTCCAGGTCCGCGTCGCTCAGCTCTTCCAGGATTGGGTTCTCCACCATCTCCTGGTTGATCATGTCCTTGAGTTCCAGCTTGTTCAAAGCCAGAACGCTGACCATCTGAACCAAGCCCGGAGTCAGAATC
The DNA here is from genome assembly GCA_964451215.1 of uncultured Acidobacteriota bacterium. Lineage (GTDB taxonomy): Bacteria > Acidobacteriota > Terriglobia > JAJPHL01 > JAPKYU01 > CAYVGN01. Next base: position 2,552 of record CAYVGN010000418.1, on the reverse strand, counting down.
TGCTTCTGCGTGACCCTGAGGTTGACGCTCAGGCGGGTGGAGTAGGTCACCGAAGCCCTCCCCGCAACAGCAAATGAGCCCCGGCCAACTTACGCGCGACTCTGGCCAGCGGTAGCGTCATCTTTTCTACATCCGGCGCCGAGCGCCACTCCCGCTGCGCTCGCCCGGCAAGCCCTCCTCCCCACCGCCGGCCGACGCTGCCACTGGGCCGGCGAACGAGAAACCTTCCCCCAAGTAGACCCGCCGCACCTCACGGTCACTGCTGAGGGCTTCCGGAGTTCCGCTCCGGAAGATCGCGCCGTTGTTGATGATGTAGGCGCGGTCGGTTACGGTCAGCGTCTCGCGGACGTTGTGGTCAGTGACCAGGATGCCGATGCCGGCGCGCTTCAGCTCGGCGATGATCTTCTGGATGTCCAGCACCGCCAGCGGGTCTATGCCGGAAAAGGGCTCGTCCAGCAAGATAAAGCTGGGCGAGATTACCAGCGAGCGGGCGATTTCCAGCCGCCGCCGCTCTCCTCCCGACAGCATGTAGCCTTGGTTCTTGCGGACCTGCTGCAGCCCGAGCTGGCCCAGCAGGGTTTCCAGCCGCTGGCGCCGCTCCCGCCACGACAGCGGCAGCGTCTCCAGCACGGCCAGGATGTTCTCTTCCACGCTCAGCCTGCGGAACACGGAAGGCTCCTGCGGCAGGTAGCTGATGCCGCTGCGGGCCCGCTGGTACATGGGCAGCCCGGTGATCTCGCGCTCGTCCAGCATCACCTGCCCGCTGTCGGGGCTGGTCAGCCCCACGATGATGTGGAAGGTGGTTGTCTTGCCCGCGCCGTTAGGGCCCAGGAGCCCCACCACTTCTTCGCGGTTCACTTCCAGGCTGACATCATCAACGACGCAACGACCCCCGTAGGACTTCTTCAGGTCTTTGGTACGGAGCGTGGTCATTGCCCTCGCGCTCGGGGACCTCGTCAGCGGCGCCTGGTGACGCGCTGTTCGGTCACCGTCCGCGAGGCGCCGTCCCCATGAACAAAAATCCTATCATCGCGTATGTAGTAAGTCAATTGACGACCCCGCGTGTACCCTCTTTGCTCGTCGTAGAGGTAGGGCTCTCCGCCGCTGAGCACCATTTTCTCCTCCGCCGTCCAGTACTCGGCCAGCTCGGCGGCGGCCCGCTGCAGGCCGCGCGGGGAACTTTCCACCATCTCCACGCCGCCGCGGGCCACGGCGCGCTCCAAGCGTGACTGGCCGGGCTGGACCTCATCGCCTGGCAACAGGTAGGCGTCCAGCACCGCGGCTTTCATGGTGCTGCCGTCGCGGCGCAACAGCACGTTGCCTTCGTAGTGCGCCCGCCGGTCCTGATCGGTGTACACGAGTGTTTCAGCGGTGATCAGCAGCGGGCGGCTTTCTGGCGCGGGCGTTCTCGGACCGGAGGCCACCCCGGGCGGGCTGCGGGAGTCTGCTTTAGCCGTTGCGGCCCGTTCCACCAGCACCGTGGCCACCTCCCCTTGCGCCGTCAGACGCCGGGCCTCGCGCTCCAGCTCGATGCTGCGGGCTTCAATCACATCCCCTCCCTGCCACATCCGGACACGCCTGCCGGCCGGGCTCTGGTAGCGGGTCACGCCGGTCTTCGAGTTCGAGCGCATCCATTGGGCGACTACGTGCACCGGCTCACCGGCCGCCAGCGGGCCCGGCACCCGGGACGGGGTTTTCTGCTGGGGCAGGTGGACCGACTGCACCTCCTGCTCGGCGGTTCCCTCGCTGGTCTTTTCGTTGAGCAGGACCCGCCGGGCGGAGGTGCGCGTGTGGGGGTCCCAGACTTCGGGGTTGCGGCCCGCCCCTGCGCTCAGCAGCACCGTTTCCTGGTCGGCGTCGTAGAAGGCGTGCTCGGCCCGCGCCTGCTGCTCGCCCTCCTGGTAATGGAAGTTGCCGCTCTGCTCCAGCTTCTCCAGTTCCTGGGAATCGCTCTGGAACTGCGCCACCAGCAGGTCACTGGTGGTAACCCGCAGGAGCGGCGCGGCTGCGGCCGCCCCACCACGCGCCGCGCCCCGGTCTGCGGAGGGCTGCCGGGGTGAGATTTCCGATTCCATCCGCACGTTCTTCTCGGCCCGCAGCAGCCGCAGCCTGTTCTCTTCGCCGAACTGCATCCACAACCCTTCTGCCGTGAGCACCCGGCGCGCGCCGCGCCTGGCACCAGACGGTTGTGGCGGTGGCTGCAAGCCGTCTCCCGGGCCGTCCCCGCGGCTGGGCAGCAGTTCCAGGCGGGCGGGGGCCAGAGTGCGGGCCGTTTCCAGTTCGTTGCCGCCAGCCCTAATAGCCATTTCCACCGCTTCACTGGTCAGCACCCGCGCGCCGGCGTTGGGCGCCGCCGGTGTGAGCACCATGCGCACGGCGCCCTTCCATTCCGCTTGGGATAGCTCTCCGTCGGGGCCGGCAAAGAACAGCTCCAGGCGAGCGGCCTGCGCCTGGGCCCGACCGCCGGGCGACTCGGACTCCACGCCAACCGAGCCGATAGCGTAGGCCTTCTTCGGCGACTGCTCGGCGTTGAACACCAAATCCAGCCGCTC
>CAYVGN010000417.1:1716-2981 GCA_964451215.1 uncultured Acidobacteriota bacterium | reverse complement strand
GCTTCCACAGCTCGCTGAGGAAGTCCGGGGTGGCGACTTCGAAGTCGTTCTCCTCGCGGGGCGGCACCCGGCGCAGGCGGCGCACGATTTCCACCACTTCGTCCTGGGCGCGCGGCAACAGCGACGGATCGCGCACGCTGACGGCGATGAAGTGTTCCCTGCTCTCCGGGTACAGCTTGTGGAAGGTCGAGTAGGGGATGACCACAAAGCGGTCCACCCCCGGCCCGCCGAACAGCCCCGGGTCCTTCTCGAAGACACCGATCACCTCGAAGCGCAGGCCGTTGAGGATGACCTCGCGGCCCACCGGGTCCAGGCTGGGGAACAGCGCGCCGGCCACGACGGCGCCCAGCACGCAAACGAACCGGCTGTGCTCCAGGTCGTAGGGGCTGATAAAGCGGCCGTCCTGCACCGCGAACAGGGGGATGGCGTCGGCGTACTCGGGATCGACGCCGCGCAGGAAGGGGTTCTCTACACGCTCGCGCCCCGCCCGAATCTCATTGCTTTCGCCCCAGAAGATGATCCGCGTACCGAAGGCGGTGGCGTACTCGCAACTGCGGCACTGCTCCCGGATTACCCGGGCATCCTCGTAGCGGAAGTGCTTGCGCAGGCGGATTTTCTCCGACGGGTTGCCGAAGCGGGCGAAGGGCAGGCGGCCGAGAAAGATGACCCGCGTGCCCATGGCCTGCACCCGCTGGGCCACGTGCTGGTTCAGACCCTGGATGATGGCGGCCACGGCGATCACCGAGGTGACGCCGACGACGATGCCCAGCACGGTGAGCGCCGAGCGGCCCTTGCGGGCCCGCAGCGTGTCCATAGCCACCAGGAAGTTCTCTTTGAGCTCGTCGCGCGTCACTTTTTCAAGTTCAAAGTTCCAGGTTCAAGAGTTCCAGGTTCCGAATCCAAGTCCGGAGGGCAGGACTCGGAACCTTAACCTTTGAACTGCCCTCTTACTCGCTGCGCAGCGCCACGGCCGGGTCGAGCCGTGCGGCCCGCGCGGCGGGGTAGATACCGAAAAACAGCCCGATCGCCGAGGCAAATGCCACCCCCAGCACCGCCACCCACAGCTTCACCTCTGCCGGGAAGCTGGTGAAGCGCCGCAGGGCAGTAGCTGCCCCGAAGCCTACCAGCACCCCCGCCAGGCCGCCGATCGCGCAGCCCAGCAGCGCCTCGGCCAGGAACTGGCGCAGGATGTCGCTTCGCCGCGCTCCGCACGCCCGCCGCACCCCGATCTCCAGCCGCCGGGTGCGCACCAGCAGCACCATGAT
>CAYVGN010000417.1:0-1706 GCA_964451215.1 uncultured Acidobacteriota bacterium | reverse complement strand
CCGCTCGGTCACCGAAACCAGCATGATGTTCATGATGACGATGCCGCCCACCACCGCCGCGATCGAGGAGATCATCACGAACACCAGGAAAAAGGCGGAGCTGATGGAGCGCCACAGCTCCAGGTAGGACTCGGCGGTGCCCATGTAGAAGTCGTCTTTCATCTCCGGCAGCAGGTGCCGGCGGGCGCGCAGGATGACTCGCACCTCGTCCTGGGCGGGCTGGAGCCGCGCCTCGCTGCCCGCGTGCACGTGCAGGTGCAGGCTGTAGCGCGGCCCATACAGCTTCACGAACAGCGGCAGGGGCAGGATCAGGAAATTGTCCTGGTCCTGGCCGAGTACCGAGCCGATTTTCTCCACCGTGCCCACCACCCGCAATTCCTGCGCGCCCAGGCGCACCACCTTCTCGATAGGGTCCACGGAGGGGAACAGCTTATCAACCGGGGTCCAGCCGAGCACGCAGACCGGCGCCGATTGTTGCTCCTCGAAGGGTGTGAAGTAGCGCCCGCGCTCGATGGTGCGGCTGCTGATGTAGGCCATGTTGGCGGTCTGGCCCAAGACGGACACGTCGGTGATCTCCTGGTCACGGTAGCGGGCGCGGCGCGACGTCTGGACCTGCGCCCCCACCGCCTGGCAGTTGCGGCACCGCTGGCGCACCGCCTCCAGGTCCTCCGCCGTGAGGTCCCTGTTGCGCCGCGCCTTCATGAACTCCTCGAAGTCGGTGACTACTATCGGCGTCTTCGCCACCTCGAACACGTTGATCCCCAGGTTGGCGATCCTGTCGCGCACATAGGCGTTGGCTCCCTGGATCAGCGTCATCACCGTGATCAGCGTGGCCACTCCCATCACCAGGCCCAGCAGCGTGAGGAAGGAACGGAGCCGGTGGGCGCGCAGCGCGTGCCAAGCCACGGCCAGCAGGTCGCGAAGTGTCATCCTCTAGCAATTATAGCTCTTGCGGAATCAGGCCAGAGACTTGAGGCCTGAGGCTTGGGCAACAGAATGATCAGCTATTAGCCCTCAAGCCTCGAGCCTGAAGCCCCAAGCCTACTTGCGACCGTACTGCGCTTTCTTAAGCAGTCCCAGCCGGTAGCGCGCTTCCGACGCCCAGGGATCGTCAGGCGCCATTTGCAGGAAGGTTTCAAAGGCGGCGATGGTGCGACGATAGGCCCGGGGCTCCATCGAGCCGCGGGGGCTCCCGTCGCGCTTGTGCAGCGCCTGGTGCCAGTAAGCACAGGCCAAGTGCCAGTAAACCTGCGGCACCGCGGGGAACCGGTCGCGGGTCTTCTCCAGCAGCTCCACCGCCCGCTGGTACTGACCGCCATGGATCAGCGCTGTGGCGTAATCGAAGCGGATCCGGACGTTGTGCGGCTCATTGTTGATCCGCGCTTCCCAGGCCGCGACGCTCTGGGGTGAGGCGGCAGCCATCGGCTCGGGCGGGCCTGCCGCCGGCTTGCTCGCTGCAGCAGCGGGCGGCTCAGCAGCAGGAACGGGAGCGGGTTTTTGTTCCTCGGCGCGGGCCAGCGCCCGGCTCAACTGGGAAGGTGCCGGCGGCAGGTCTCGGACCTCAGGCGGCGGTTCCGGCAGCGGGCCTGCGGCCTCCGGTCGGGGAGCAGCCGCGGCCTGGGGCGGAGGGGGCGTCGGCGCCGCCACCGCCTCGGTGGCGACGGGCATTGCTGCCCGTTCTGGCGCCGAGGGCGTCTCCTGTAACC
>CAYVGN010000416.1:2178-3004 GCA_964451215.1 uncultured Acidobacteriota bacterium | reverse complement strand
GCCGACCCCGGCGAACACGTCTTCCACCTCTACGTGATCCGCGAGGCGCGGCGCGCTGCCTTGCGCGCCTTCCTCTCCCACGCCGGCATCGGCACCTCCATCCACTACCCACAGCCGCTGCACCTGCAGCCCGCCTTCGGCAGCCTGCCCGCATGCGACCGCGGCGCCCTGCCGGTGGTGGAGCACGCCTGCCAGGAGATTGTCTCCCTGCCGCTGGACCCGTTCCTGACCATGGAGGAGGCCGAAGAAGTGTGCGCCGCCGTCCGCGCCTTCCGCCAAAATAGTCCAAAGTCCAAGGTCCAAGGTCCAAGGTCCAACGCCTAGCTTTGCGCTTTGGGGCCCTGGACTCTAGACTTTGGACTTTGGACTTTGGACTTTGGACTTTGGACTTTAGACTGTCTTATGGAGCCCGGCCAGTACGACCTGCTCTACCAGTACGAAGAAAGCCTGTGGTGGTTCGTGGGGATGCGCCGCATCGTCACCACACTGCTCGGCGAGCGCATTCGTCGGGGCCTTCGCTGCCTGGAGGCAGGCTGCGGCACCGGGTTCAACTCGCTGTTCTTCGCCCGGGAATACGGCTGGGAAGTGTTCCCGTTCGACCTATCGGAGCACGCGGCGCGGTACTCGCGCGCTCGCGGCCTGGCCCGCGTCCTGCAGGCCAGCCTGTTACAGCTTCCCTACGCGGACGATTCCTTTGACTGCGCCACTTGCCTGGACGTGCTGGTCTCGTTCGATCCGGAGCGGGGCTTGGCCGCGCTCGGCGAATTCCACCGTGTGCTGAAGCCGGGCGGCTTCCTCCTGGCGCGCACCGCAGCGCTGCCCTGGC
>CAYVGN010000416.1:0-2168 GCA_964451215.1 uncultured Acidobacteriota bacterium | reverse complement strand
CGCGGCCGCCATTCCCAACTCGTCCATGAGGCGCACCGTTACCGCCTGGACGAGTTGGCCGCCGCCTTCCGCCGCGCCGGCCTTCGACCGGAGCGCCAGACGTACGCCAACACCTTGCTGCTGCCGCTGGCCGCCCTGAAGCGCCGGGTGCTGGAGCCCCTCCGCCTGGTTTCCGAGGAAGGGGACGTGCGGCCGCTCAACCCCGGGCTCAACCGGGCTTTTCTCTCCGCGCTTTTGCTGGAGAACGCCCTGCTGCGTCGCCTCCGCCGCCTGCCCATCGGCCTCTCGGCCATCATCCTGGCCAGCAAGCCCCCGGCTGCCCGTGCCTGACGTGAATTCTCACCGCGGCGACGCCGCGCAGGGGCGCTTGCGTACGATCGGCCGCTGTTATCGCTGATTCTTCCCTTTTGGCCTCTGGCTCCGGCGGGAGTACAATTAATAATGGCTCTTGGGCAAGGAGGGTCACCATGAAACTGGGAGTGGCAGGAGCAATGATGCTGCTGGCAGCCGGCGTGGTGCTGGCCGAGCCGGCGTTGCCGATTGCCGGGGACTACCTGGAAGCGCGCTCCAACCACGTCTTCACCTGCGGCTGCCTGTACTCAGGTGAGATGGTAACCGACGGCCGCGAAGCAATTCTGGCATGGAACTTCGACCGCGGAACCTACCGGGGCGCGGGCCTGGAGGGCGTCCGGGTGGTGGCGGTGCTGTCGGGGGAAGAGAGCCTGAGCCTGGAGGGGCGGGCGCGGCGCGCCGTCCTCTACCTGGACGGGATTACTTCGGACGCTCAGAAGGACGCCGTGGTCTCACTGCTGGCCGAACAGTACCCTGCGGTGATCGGCAGGGTCGTTGCGGTGCATACGGACCGCATCCTTTTCGAGAAGAGCGTGGGCGGAGTCAGCGTGCGGATCCCGGGCGTTGCTGAAGTCAGGGCGCGGACGGCGCGCCTTCCCGACGATGCGCACTTGGGTTCGCTGCTCTGGTATCAGCCGTTCATCCCCCTGGCGGATTCGGTGCTGGCAATGACGCTGCTCTATGAGTACCAGGGGGCGGATTTCGGCCATCGCTGGTGGCGGTCCGAGCCGGGCATCACCGGCTACTTCGGCCGCTTCGCGCTTTCTCCCTGAGAGGCTTTCCCACAGCATGGGGCGCGCCAGCCGGGCGGCGAGGGTGAGCGCGCCGTCTCCCTGGCGGCGCCGGTCGCTCCGGCGCGTTTGGCTTTGGCGGGCGAGAAGGAGACGGCAGGGGAGGCGGAGTTGCGCCTCAATGCTAGAATACGCGCGTCATGCCGATCTTCGTAATGGCCTGTGAAGCCTGCGGCACCCGCAAGCCCTTCAACATCTCTGACGAGGAGTTAGCGGCGGTGCAGGAGGGAAAACCGCTGGCCAAGTACTGTCCTGCTTGTCACGCGGCTAGCCACTGGATCTATGTCTTTCCCGAGCGGCGCGGCGGCCGGGACCGCCGCCAGGCTCCCGACCGCCGAACGATGGTTCCTTGAGGCGCAGACACGATTCTTCCGACGCTCCCAAGAACGCTGCGCCGCCTGGGCGGTAGAGCAGGCAGCCGCGTGCAAATCCGCGGAGATGTAGAGATCGCTGTTGGTTGCGGGTGAGGGGGCTTCGCTGGTATACTCCCGCCAGCGGCGGGCCGCGCCAGGCGAAAGGTGGGCGGGATGAAAACTGCGTTCGCAGCGATTCTTGTTGCGGCGCTGCTCCCCCTGGTTGCCGCCGGCGCTTCTCCCTGGCAAACCCCACCCTTGCCCGGGAATCCGGATCGGCAGGCATCTGCAGTCAAGCCCGATGCGCTGACGTTCTGGCGGCCGCGAGTGGTGCATGACGACTCGCTGTTCGGCGCGCTGGGGGAACTGGGGCGCACGGTTCAGGATCACATGGAACTGCGGTCACGCGGCTACGTCCGCCCCTTCCACTTCCGTTACAAGAACTTCACCTACGAGCGCGACTACTTCAACCTCTACAAGGGACTGCTGCTCCGTCAGTTCCTGGACGGCAAGCTCGATGTGGGGCTTTACCGGCACCGCCTCTACCGCGGCCTGATGTTCGGCCCGCAGGGCTCCTACCTGCCCTCCGGTTCCAACCGGATCGAGTTGATGATTCGCTGGAACCTGGGTGACCGGTAGGAAGCGTCTTCGGCCCGGACTAGAGCCGGGCCCT
>CAYVGN010000415.1:0-3019 GCA_964451215.1 uncultured Acidobacteriota bacterium | reverse complement strand
ACGAGGGGCTGCCCACCTCCTCGTCGGCGGTCAGCAGCAGCGTGACGCGCTTGCGCACCGGGGCGCGCAGCCGGCGCAGGGCCGCCAGCGCGTACAGGGCGACGGTGATGCCCGCCTTCATGTCCAGCACCCCGGGGCCGTAGGCGCGCCCCTTCTTCAGGCGGAAGGGCATGCGCTTCAGGGTGTCCAGCTCCCAGACCGTGTCGGCGTGGCCCAGCACCAGCAGGCGCCCGGTTCGCCGCGGCGTCCGCCGGCCGCCGGCCAGGCCGGGCCCGGCCCCGCCTGGCGGGGTCCGGGCCGCCTGCTCGGCAAAGTCGAAGTCGGCCTGGAGGTGGTCGCCGAACTCGCGGCTGCGGTGCCGCCGGAGCCGGCAGCCCAGCGGCTCGGCGCAGTCGGCCACCAGGTCCAGGCAGCGGTCCACCGCCGCCTTCTGCGAACTGGGCGACTCGCACTCCACCAGCCGCCGCAACGTCTCCAGCATTTCCCGGCGTCGTTCGAAGATGAATTGTAGGATCGGGTCGGTGCGCATATAATTCGAGCTTACCGCGGAAGGGGCAAGATCCGTTGAGTGGGGACGGGCATGGTTGCCCGTCCATTTCCAATACCCGACGGGCGGGCAGCAATGCCCGTCCCCACTGACCTATGGCGACAGAATATCGCACTCCGGAAAGCGCTTGCGCGCCCATCCAGATGGACGTCAACGAGATTCAGAAAGTGCTGCCGCACCGCTATCCGTTTCTGCTGGTGGACCGGATAGTGGAGCTGGAGCCGCAGAAGCGGATCGTGGGGGTGAAGAACGTCACCGTCAGCGAGCCCTGGTTCTGCGGCCACTTCCCGGGCTATCCCATCATGCCGGGGGTGTTGATCGTGGAGGCCCTGGCGCAGACCGGCGGGGTGCTGGTGCTGCGCGACGTGCCCGACCGCGAGCGCAAGGTGGTACTGTTCGCCAGCATTGACGAGGCGCGGTTCCGGCGCCCGGTGGTGCCGGGCGACCAGTTGCGGCTGGAGCTGGAGGTGCTGGCCCTGCGCAGCAACGTCTGCAAGATGCGCGCCCGCGCCACCGTGGACGGGCAACTGGCGGCCGAGGCGGTGATCATGTGCATCATCGCCGACCGCGACAAAGCGGTTTAAGGTTCAAAGTTTAAGGTTTGAAGTCAAGAGTTCAAGCTTGCCTGGCGTGCGTTCCCTCGGCACTTCTCCGACCTCAGGCCTTAGACCTGAACCCTTAAGCCTTCAACGTTAGACCTGAAACTGAAGCAGTGATTCACCCGGCCGCCATCGTTGATCCCAGCGCCTGCATCCACGAAAGCGCGCTGATCGGGCCGTACTGCATCATCGGGCCGGAGGTGGAGATCGGCCCGGGCTGTGAGCTGGCGGCGCAGGTGTTTGCCGAGGGCCCGCTGCGCATCGGGGAGCGCAACCGCTTCTTCCCTTACACCGTGATCGGGGTGGCGCCCCAGGATCTGAAATACCAGGGGGAGCGCAGCGAGACACGCATCGGGGCCGGCAACACCTTCCGCGAGTTCGTCACCGTGCACCGCGGCACCAAGGGGGGCGGCGGCCTCACTCGCATCGGCGACGGCTGCCTGCTGCAGGCTTACGCCCACGTGGCCCACGACTGCTCAGTCGGCAACCACGTGGTGCTCGGCCACGGCGTGACCATGGCCGGGCACGTCACCATCGAAGACTACGCGTTCATCGGCGCCTTCAGCGGCATCCACCAGTTCTGCCGGGTGGGGCAGCACGCCATGGTGGGCGGCTACAGCGTCATCACCAAGGACGTGCTGCCCTACTCGAAGACCGCCGGCGAGCGCCAGGTGAGGGCCTTCGGCCTGAACAAGGTGGGCCTGGAGCGGCACGGGTTCAGCAGCGAGCGGATCGAGCGCCTGCACCATGCCTTCCGCCTGCTGCTCTCCTCGAAGCTGAACACCAGCCAGGCGGTCGAGCAGATCCGCGCCGGCGAGCTGAACGAGGACATTGAAATCCTGCTCAAGTTCATCGAGTCGTCCGAGCGCGGCGTCATCAAATGAGGCACGTTTCACGTTTAACGTTAAACGTTGAGCGAATGGAAAAGTATGCGCTGATAGCCGGGAATGGGCGCTTCCCCTTCCTGGTCCTGGAAGCGGCGCGGGCCAGCGGCCGGCCCATGCTGGTGGCCGCCATCCGCGAGGAGGCCGACCCCGGCCTGGAGTGCCTGGCCAGCGGCTTCTACTGGATCGGGCTGGGGGAACTGTCCCGGCTGATCGAGATCCTCAAGAGCGAGGGCATCACCCACGCCGTGATGGCCGGGCAGGTGAAGCACTCGCAAATCTTCTCCTCCATCCGGCCCGACTGGCGGCTGCTCAAGCTGCTGCTGTCTTTGCCCCAGAAGAACACCGACGCGCTGATCGGTGGGGTGGCCCGGGTGCTGGCCGAGGAGGGGATCACCCTGCTGGACTCCACCACCTTTTTAAAGCCGCTGCTGGCCGGCGAAGGGGTCCTGAGCCGGCGCGGACCCAACGCCGAGGAGGCCGCCAATATCGAATACGGCCTGCGGGTGGCCCGGGAACTGGCCCGCCTGGACATCGGGCAGACGGTGGTGATCGCCGAGCGCGCCTGCGTGGCGGCGGAAGCGATGGAAGGGACCGACGCGGTCATCCTGCGCGCGGCTTCGCTGAGCCGCGGCCGCCCGCTTACCGTCGTTAAGGTGGCCAGGCCCGGCCAGGATATGCGCTTCGATGTGCCGGTCATCGGGCCTGGCACGATGCAAACCATGCGGCAGGCCGGGGCCACCGCCCTTTCCGTGGAGGCCGGGCGCACGCTGCTGCTGGAGCGGGAGGAGTTGCTGCGCCTGGCCAACGAGTTCGGCATTGCCATCGTGGGCAGCGCACCGTAGCAGGCTGCTCGAAAGCCCCGTTTTCGGGCCGTAGCGCCGGCCTCCGGCCGGCAAGTGATTAAGTTTCCGGCCCCTGGCCAGCAGGATGGCGAATGCCACTTACTCTAGTGCCGTGACCGCCTAGTTTCTTCCCTTGAGTACGGT
>CAYVGN010000414.1:0-3023 GCA_964451215.1 uncultured Acidobacteriota bacterium | reverse complement strand
CCCGCAGCGCGGGATGCGCTCCCAGGAGCTGCAAAAAGTTATTGACGGATCGGGGTGGCGGCAGGCCCCTTGCTCGGACCGCGTGAAGGGGCTATTGTGAGTCGCGGAACGTGTGAGCGTATCAGGCACGTCGGTACAAAAAAAGAACCCGTTGTCTTCTGGGGTGCTGCCCCGGCAATGCCTGCTGTGCGGAAGCCAGGCGCGTTCGATCAGCAGGGCGCTGGGCGTCTGTCGCGAGTGCCTTCGCTTGCGGCCGACGGAGGGGCTGCGCCTGGCACTGGCGGTCCACGGCGAGACGCGGCGGGTCTTTGACCTGCCCACTTCGCCTCCGCTGACGGCCGGCGGCGTCCGCTGCGGCCTATGCGCCCGGGAGTGCCTGATCGGCGAAGAGGAGCGCGGATATTGCGGGCTGCGCACGGTGCGGCAGGGCCGGCTGATCCACCTGGGCGGCACCGCCGCACGCGGACTGCTGCACTGGTACCGCGACCCGCTGCCCACCAACTGCGTGGCCGACTGGGTTTGCGCCGGCCAGTGGAAATCCGGCTTCCACAACCTGGCGGTGTTCTACTATAGCTGCACGCTGAACTGCCTCTTCTGCCAGAACTGGCAGTTTCGCGAACTGGAGAGCTGCGGCCCTCGTCCCCTGAGCGCGGCGGAACTGGCCCACACCGCCGGGCCGCGAACCTTCTGCGTCTGCTTCTTCGGCGGCGATCCCGCCTCCCAGATGCCCCACGCCCTGCGCGCCGCCCGGTTAATGGCGGAAAGAGGCGTGGTGGTGTGCTGGGAAACGGCGGGAACGTCCAACCAGAAGCTGCTCGACCAGGCCGTCCAGCTTTCGCTCCAGACCGGCGGCTGCATCAAGTTCGACCTGAAAGCTTACGACGAGAACCTGCACATGGCCCTGACCGGGGCATCCAATCGGCGCACGCTAGAGAACTTTGCCCGGGCGGCGCAGCGGTTCCAGGAACGGCGGGAACCGCCGCTGGTGGTCGCCAGCACCTTGCTGGTTCCCGGATACGTGGATGCTAACGAGGTGGGGCGGATCGCCGGCTTTATCGCCGCAATCAATCCCAACATCCCCTACGCGCTGCTGGCTTTCGCCCCCCACTTCTACATGTCGGACCTGCCGCGGACCTCGGCGGGTCACGCACAGGCAGCCGAGCAGGCAGCGCGCGCCGCCGGCCTCACCAACGTCCGCGTGGGCAATCGCCACCTGCTCTCCGATGACTATTGATTTGCCGATCCAACGAGGGAGGTGTCAACCGGTGGTCAAAGGAATACTGTTTGGCTTAGGTTTGCTGTGGATTGGGAGTTGTGCCATGCCGCTAGAAAAGGGAAACCCCCAGGCGAAGCAGCCAGCTCCGGACATTATCTCGCTTCCTGTGCCGGCGCCCCAGGGCAAAATGTCGGTGGAGGAAGCGCTGCGGCGCCGGCGCTCGGTCCGCGAGTTTCGCGAGAAGCTGCTGACGGACCAGGAGCTGTCTCAACTGCTGTGGGCGGCGCAGGGAATCACCGACGCTGCCGGCCTGCGCACCGCGCCTTCGGCCGGCGCGCTCTACCCGCTGGAACTCTACGTCTCGACCCCGCAGGGCTTCTATCGCTACGAGCCGCGAGGGCACCGGCTGCGCCGCTCGGCCGATGGCGACCTGCGGCCCGCCATCTATCGGGCCGCGCTGGAGCAGGAGGCGATCCGGCAGGCGCCAGCGGTTTTGGTGATTGCCGCCGTCTACGAACGAACGGCGTTCAAGTATGGTCAGGCGCGCGCTCCGCGATATGTCCACGTGGAGGTGGGGCACGCCGCTCAGAACGTGCTGCTGGAGGCGGTGGCGCTGGGCCTGGGTGGCGTTCCCATTGGCGCTTTTGACGATTTGGCGCTGCAAAAGGCGTTGGGGTTGCCCGCCGACCACAAGCCTTTGTACCTGATCCCGGTGGGGCACCCGCGCTGAGCACGCTGGTCCCCGCGCCGGCTGCGCCTACGGCAACTTGCGCTCGATACCGCGCGCCAGTTCCAGCAGGGCGGTGGCCGTTTCCGTGGTCTTCTGATAGGCCACCAGGCGCACCAGGTAGGACCCTTTGTGGAAGGTCACGCTGCCTTCATAAAGTCGGCCCGCATCGCCCAGCGCAATCGGGTCGGAGCCGGTGGCTGGTTCCGATCCGAAAACGCTGGTGGCGCCTTCCCGGGTGCTCATTGCGTGGATGTCGGCGACCGCCTCCAGCTTGTCTCGATACCGGTAATCGGCGGTCAGGGTCCTCTCGACGCCTGCTCGGATGTACTTCTCCGCCTCGCCGTTGATGTATTGCCAGAGCGTGCCGGCCTCGAACGTGCGCGTCTGTCCGACCTTGCTCCAGCCCTGCACTTCGTTGGTTTCCGGGAGAAGGACGGCTGGCGGCGGGCGCGACCCGGAGCGGCACCCCGGCGCGAGACTGACGAGGGCCAAAATAAGCGCAGCAGGCAAGAGCCTCATGTTGGAGTTCCTCGCTTGGGCGCGGGCGGCGGGGAGGTGCGAGGGGCCGGCCGCCGCCTCAGCAGGATCTGGTTGGCCCGGGAGCGGCTCTCTCCGATGCTGGTCACGTAGACTGCCGGACGATCGCCGACCGGGCAGGCGAATTCGCAGGCCCCGCAACCCACGCAACGCTCCGGATCCAGGTAGGGCTGCCGCACCTGCTTGGCTTTTCCCTCGGCGTCCACCACCTCGGCCGGGCGCAGGTAGACGGCCTTGGGCGAGGTCGGGCACCATTCCTCGCACACGATGCACTCGGTGGCCATCGCCCAGGGCAAGCAGCGCCCTCGGTCATAGAAGGCGGTGCCCACCCGCACCGGCTTCGTATTACCCCCGCTCCCTTCCGGCACCCAGGCCTTCTCTCTCGCTGTCAGTTCCCAGATGGCGCCCGTGGGGCAGACCTGGCTGCACAGCACACAACTGGGCTCGCAGTAGCCGATACGCGGGACAAGAACCGGGGACCAGATGCCCTCCAGGCCCGCTTCCAGCGCCTTCAGTGTCGTCTCGCGCGACATATCCTTT
>CAYVGN010000413.1:0-3046 GCA_964451215.1 uncultured Acidobacteriota bacterium | reverse complement strand
CGAGGCAGCCATCGGCGGGGGTGGCGGCGGGTCCTCGTTGAGGCGCTCGGTCCAGTCGGTGGTGAGCACCACGGTGGCGCGGTCGCCCAGAGAAAAGGCCCGCGCGCGCGGGGCCTGCGCCCGCGCCGCGAGCGAACAGATCAGAAGGAAGGGCAGCCCAGCCCGCCACCGTTTTTCACGGTCCATCAGTCAATCCCGGCCAGATAGACGGCTGCCCCGGCCCCACCGTTTCGCCTTCGGGCCCTGGCGCGATTTGTTCCTCTCCGGCGCGTGCGGGAATCAGTCGTAGTACTCGCGCCCGAGGTGCGTGATCAGATCCTCGCCGGTCAGCCAGCGCAGCGTGTTCTTCAGCTTCATGAGCTGGATGAACAGATCGTGCTCGGGATAGAGGCCCGGCGGGGTGATGGAGCTCTTGAAGTAGAAGGAGAGCCACTCCTGGATGCCGCGCAACCCGGCGCGCTGCGCCAGGTCGAGGAACAGCACCAGGTCCAGCACCAGCGGCGCGGCCAGGAGTTCCCTGGGCGGCCTTGCCTACGCATCGGCCGGGGACCCGGAATGCTTGCCCGGCTGGGCGCTTCCGCCCCCCTCTGCCTGGAGCCTGTTGAGGAGCGCCTCGACCCGGTCGGTCAGCGCCCGAATGTCCTCGCGGGTGGGTATGCCGAGCCGCTCCAGGGCCGCCAGCACCTTCTGGTCCAGTTCGCTTTCCGCGGGCCCGGCGGCGGAACGCACCTTGGCACCCACCTCGCGGACTTTGTTCTCCAGGCCGCCGATCGCGCCGCCTACCTCCTCGCGCACTTTCTGGTAGCGCCGGGTGACGGCCGGTTCCACTTCTTTCCCCTGTTCCACCAGCCGGTCGAAGGCCTGGCCTCCGGCCTTGGCCGCTTTGCCCACCAGGGCCAGCACGCCCAAGCCGGCCAGCCACAGTTGCCGGCCAGCCACCGCGGCGCTTTCAGCAATTTGACTCGTTGCGGATTTCCCCCGGCCGGCCGGTAGTGCGTTGCTCGTTGCTTCCGTCATACCTCACCTCGGAATTCAGCGTTTCCCGGTTTCCGCAGCGGCTTGGCCTGCCTGGCCCTCCCGCTGCTCCAGCAGAACTTCCAGCTTCTCCAGTTGCTCGCGAAGCCTGGCCACGTCCTGGCGGAGTTCGCGGACGGGAGCCACCCGCTGCAGTGAATTCAGCACCATCTCTTCCAGGTGCGACCGCCCCATGGCGCCGGCCACCAACTGCCCTCCCCAGCGCACGATTTCGTGCAGGATCTCGCTGGGCGGGCGGCGGCCCCGGCGCTCCTGGCCGGCGATGACTTTAGCCAGCGTCTGCGCCGTGATGTCCCGGCCGGAGACGTTGTCGATCACCGCCACCTCGTGGCCCTTGCGGACCAGCGCCCCGATCTCCTGCAACGAGAGGTAGCGCTTCGCTTCCAGGTCGTACAGCTTGCGGTTTTCGTAGCGTTTGATCAGCCGGGGCACGACACGGGCGCCTCAGCCACCTTATAACGCATTGCGTCATGAGTTGTCAAGCTCGCGGCGCTGTTGCTGAAACCGGTGCGATGCTGGTTGCGTGGGAGCCTACAGCCTGAAGCCTGAAGTCTGAAGCCTGGAGTCTGCTTCCCAGCCTACTCGTAGCGGAGGGCGACGACCGGATCAAGGCGCGAGGCCTTGACCGCCGGCCACAGGCCGAAGAACAAGCCGACCCCGGTGGAGACCACCAGGCCGGCAGCCACCGACCAGAGCGGGACGGTGGAGGGCAGGCTGGGCACCAGCCGGCGGATGATGGCGCTCAGCACCACCCCGACGGCGATGCCCACCAGTCCGCCGCTGGCGGTCAAGGTCATGGCCTCCAGCAGAAACTGCCAGACGATGTCGCGCCGGCGCGCGCCCACGGCCTTGCGCACGCCGATCTCCCGCGTCCGCTCGGTGACGGAAACCAGCATGATGTTCATCACGCCGATGCCGCCAACGATCAGGCCGATCGAGCTGAGCACGACCATCACCAGAGCCACCGCCCCGGTGATCTGGTGGAACTGCTCGACCAGTTGGTCGGCGGTGGCGATGGAGAAATCGTCGGGCTTGTCGAAGGGCACGCGGCGGCGCTGGCGCAACACGCCCCGGGCCTGGTCCACGGCGCGCTCCAGGCGGCCGGGACGCGCCTCGAAGCGGATACCGTGTTCCTTGGCTAGCGGGAAGATCTTGCGGAACGTCCAGTAAGGAATAACGGCGCGGCGGTCCTCGCCGCCCGGGCTGCCGGCGAATCCGCCGCGCGGCCGCTCCAGCACCCCCAGCGCCTGGAAGCTGTGCCCGTCTACCTGGAGGATCTTGCCGACGGGACTGAGCCGGCCGAACAGCGCCCGGGCCACGTCCTCCCCGATCACGATCACGTCCAGCTTGTGCTGGTTCTCCGCTTCGCTGAAAAACCGGCCCTCCTTGATGGCGGCGTTGCCGTAAACGGAGAAGAAAGCCGGCGTGGTGCCGCGGTAGTCCAGTCCCACGACTTCCTCGCCCCGGTACCGGGCCGTGTTGAAGGTCGGGCCAGTCGGGAACACCGGGAAGATGGAGGGAGCGACGTTGCGGATGTCGGGGCAGCTTTCCAGCAGCGCCTGGGCGTCCTCCAGGGTCAGGTGCTTGCGCAGGCGCTCCTCGCGGGTCAGGCGGCCGAAGCGCGGCCCGCTGGGCAGCCGGGAGACGAACGCCGTCTCGGTTCCGAAGCTCTGGATGGACTCCACCACGCTCTGGTTCAGGCCGGCGATGATGGAGCCAACGGCGATCACCGTGGTAGTGCCGATGATGACGCCGAGTACCGTCAGGAAGGAGCGCATCTTGTGCTGGCGGATGGTTCCCAGAGCCATGCGCATGGCGCTCTGGACGTGTTGCCTCATCACCAGTGTCGGTCGGACGGACATCCTCCCCCTCTACTCCTCGCGCAGGGCCACGATGGGGTCCAGCCGGGCGGCCTGGCGGGCCGGATAGATGCCGAAGAACAGCCCCACCGCTGTGGAGAGGCTGACCGCCAGGACGATAGCGCCCAAGGAGATCCGCGTAGGCACGGAGG
>CAYVGN010000412.1:0-3061 GCA_964451215.1 uncultured Acidobacteriota bacterium | reverse complement strand
CGCCCAAGCTGACCCTGCAGCCGCGCCAGTGCGTCCTGAAAACGCTGATCCCGTGCAGTGGTCGCCGGCGAAGACATAAGCAAGCCCTCAACGAAACCGCCGACGGACGCCGTAAACGCCGACCCGCTTCAGCGGCGTCCATGGGCGCGCATCGGCAATCTTGGAACCCCGGAAACGGCGCGATGTTATGGTCTTGCCGCGGCAAAGTCAACCGCAGACACGGGGATTGACCTGGACAGCCGGCGGCGAATATCGTTTTGGTTCATCACCCGGAAAGGAGCGTTGCTCATGAACAACCATCATTGCGAGATTTCGCGCAGAAAGCTTCTACAAAGGAGCGTCGCCTCCGCCGGCGCCTTAACCATGCTGAAGCCGGAACTGGTGCGCGGCACCCAGGCCAATTCCAGGATCACGGTCGGGCTGATCGGCACGGGCAACCGGGGAGTCTACGTAGCCGGGTTGGTGAACGCCGACCCGCGCGCCAGGGTCACCGCGCTGTGCGACCTGTTCGACGACCGCATCGAGATGGGCATCCAGAGGCTTAAGCTGGAGAGCCCGCAGGTTTACAAAGACTTCGAGAAGCTGCTGGCCTCCGACCTGGACGCGGTCGTCATCGCCACCCCGCCGTTCGAGCACCCGCGCATGTTGGAAGCGGCGGTCGCGGCGCGCAAGCACATCTTCTGCGAGAAGCCCATGGGGGTAGATGCCGAGGGCTGCCGGCGCGTGATGGCCGCCGGCCGCAAGGCTGACCCCAAGAAGTGCCTCAGCGTCGGGTTCCAGCAGCGCTACGGCCCCGTGTATTTGGAAGCGCACAAGCGCCTCGAGGAGGGCCAGATCGGTGAGATGGCGGTGGCCCGCGCCTTCTGGATCGGCGCCGACCCCTTCAAGCGCGTCCCCTACCCTGACCCCAAGGTCGAGAAGCTGCGCAACTGGTTCTGCTACCGGGACTACTCGGGCGACTTCATCGTGGAGCAGGACTGCCACAACTTCGACGTCCTGCACTGGTTCCTGGGCGGGCTGCCCCTGCGCGCCACCGGCTGGGGCGGCCGGAAGGTGCGCACCACCATGGAGATCCTCGACCACCTGAGCCTGACCTTTGAGTTCCCCAACGGCATCCACGTCAACTACGAGGCCAACCAGCTCACCCCGCGCGGCTTCAGCCGGGTGGGCGAGGAGTTCACCGGCACCAAGGGCACCATCGCCACTTCGCGGCAGAGCATGGTCCACACCAAGGGGCCCAACGACATCGAGACCATCAAGTCCAAGCGCGACATCACGGTGGACGCAATCGAGGACTTTCTGGGGCGGATCCAAAGTGGCAACCCAGAGAATGTGGCCGAGCGCGCCGCCCTAAGCACGATGATCGCCATCCTCGGCCGCACCGCCCTCTACACTGGCAAGGAAGCAACCTGGAAGGGCGTCTTCGGCGCTTGACGAATCCCGCTGGCCCGGCGCAAGAATCGGACAGCCAGCAATATAGCGGTGGCTCTATGCCGCCAAGTGCTGCGTTTCCAGCGAACGTGGCCCGATAAACCCGCCGCTACACCATTGTTCCGCTGGAAGGTAGCTAGGCAGCGGTGGCCACGGCGCGCACCTCAGGATGCACCACCAGGCGCGTGTTCATGGACCGCCCGATCAGGCAGTTCTTCTCCGCCTTCTCCATCAGGCGCAGGGCTCGCTCCCGGTCCGCCTCCTTCTCCACCTCAACCAGGGGACGCAACTCGATCTCCGTGAACTTCAACCCTTCCCCTTCCACCCACTCCAGCTTCCCCTTAGCGGAAGAAGAATAGGCGCGCACCGCCAGCTTGGAGATCTCGGCGATGGCGACGAAGGTTGCCATCAGGCAGGTCTCAGCCGAGAGAACGTAGAGGTGCTCGGGGGACCAGAAGCCGGCCTCTCCGCTGAACTCTGGCGGAGTGGAAAAAGAGAGCGGCGGCAGGCCGGGAGAAGAAGCCTCTCCCCTCCGCTTTTCCCGCCACACGATGGAAGTGTCATAGAAGTACGGCCCGCGATTGGCCATCTCTGCGTGTCCTCCATCCGCAAAGATGCAATCGCTTTGCCAAGGTGACGACGGAAGGCGGGGAGACGGAGTTACGGGCGGCCGGCAGGGACAATGCGGAGGCGCGCCCAGGCGCACCAGTCGCCGATGGTTTCACCGCCCGGACCGGAGGAAGCTTCTAGCACCAGCCCCACCGACCGCCCAGCCCACCTCTGGAGCGAGATATGGCGGCTTACCCATCTGCTGGCACGCGGCGGCAGCAACTCGTCGAACACCTTCTCGCGGCCCGAGTCTTCCACGTAGACGCGACCGCGCACCCCGTCGCCCAGCTTGCCCAGGTTGATGGCCGCCAGCTCTAGCGCGCTGTCCTGCGGCACGCGCTCCAGCGGGAACCTCGCCGAAGCGCCGGCAATAGTTACTAGCGCGAAGTGCCCCGGGTTACCCTGCCGGGTCGCGTAGAGGAAGACAGGCTTCCCTTGGGGCGTGTCAAAGGCCGAGTAGTCCGGATAGAACTCCCTGCGGTTGAAGCTGACCTGGGCCTCGTGAAAGCGGTCCAGCAGGCAGTGGCTAGGCGGCGGCATCCGCTGGTCGGCCTCTTCCTCGATTTGCCGTGAGAAGGGGCTACTGCGCCGGATGATGCGGAGCCGGCTCCAGGCCATCCAGTCAGCCGCTTTGTCGGCGGCCGTTTCCAGCACCAGCGTGCCTTTGCGTCCTGCCAGCCGGGAGAGATCCAGGTCGTAGTCCCACCAGTGCCGACCGTCGGGCAGCGCGTCCAGGGTGGCGGAGAAGAGCAAATCCGCGCCCTGCTCGTCCTCGAAGCGGATCTGCCCGCGGGCGCCGCTCTTCAGCGGCCCGGCGGGGGTGACGCCGATCTGCAGCACGGCCTCGGGTGGAACCGGGGGCATCTCAAAGCGAACGGCTGTGCCCGGTACAGCGATCAGGGACAGCCGCGACCGCCCGTTCCGCCCCACAGGGAGAACGCCCGTCACGTCCTTGCTGTCGGGCAAATCCGCTTCCCGCCAGCGGAGACGCGCCTGCACATGGGCGCGCGCCACCTGTTCC
>CAYVGN010000411.1:0-3065 GCA_964451215.1 uncultured Acidobacteriota bacterium | reverse complement strand
TAGTGGAAGCGGTTGGGATTGAAGGGGCGCTTGGGCGCGGGTCCCAGCCAGGCGTCGTAGTTGACGCCAGCCGGCACCGCGCCGTCTTCCTTCTTGCCGATGGTGTCGCGCCACTTGAAGCACAGCCCGCGCGCCATGTACACCTCGCCGATCAGCCCCTCGCGCAGCTTCTGGATGCCTTCGCGGATGGCGGGGCTGGAGCGGCTGTTAGTGCCGTGCTGCACTACGCGGTTGTAGCGGCGGGCCGCCTCCACCATCTTCCGCCCTTCAAAGACGTTGTGCGAGCACGGCTTCTCCACGTAAACGTCCTTGCCCGCCTGGCAGGCCCAGATGGTGGCGAGCGCGTGCCAGTGGTTGGGAGTGGCAAAGGAAACGGCGTCAATGGACTTGTCATCCAGCAGCTTGCGGATGTCAGTATAGGTGGCGGGCTTGATGTTTTTTGGCTCCAGTTCCTTCATCCGCTCGGCCAGCACCGACTCGTCCACGTCGCACAGCGCGGCCAGTTCGGCGTCGGGCATGGCGGTGTAGGCGCGGATGTGGGCCCTGCCCTGTCCGCGCACTCCCACCACCGCCACCCGCACACGGTCGTTGGCCGGCTGCGGCAAGCCAAGGGCTTTCGTCACGACGGCGGGAGCCGCCAGGCCGGCGGTCGCGCCCGCCGAACCTAGCAGGAATCGGCGACGATCCGTACTTTCCATAGCACACCTGCCTCACAGGTTTGACCTGAATTGTGTCACATTTGGTGGCGGCGGAAAAGCAACTAACGTCCCGGCAAGAGGGAGTGGCGACCGTGAGGGAGCGGGCCGGTTGTTGCTCCCCGCACGCTCCCGGCCGGGGCGGGTCACGTCCCGGTTCTGCGATGGGCGCGGCCGCCCAGGTGCAAGTAACAGATGCTGCCATCGGGCCCCGGCAGCAGGCTGAATTCCGGCGGCCGCCCGCTTTCCCGGACTTTGAAGGAAAACCGCGAGGGCCCAATCTTGTTGACCTCGGTCTGGCGGGCGCCTTGCTTCAGGAACAGCTTGCCGTCCTTCAGCAGAACTTCCAGGCGGCCCTCGCCGTTGACGTAGACCCCCACGTATTTCTGCACTTCGGCCGGGCGCATCGGGAGCGGCGGCTTCGGCGCCTCATCGGTTTTCGGTTCCAGGGGTAGCAGCAACTCCATGGCCTTTTCGGCGGTCTTGCGCAGGCCCGCGCCGCTGCGGTTGGCGAGCACCAGGACGGCGAAGCGGTGCTCGGGCGCCAGACAGACCAGCGAGCCATACCCGGCCCGCGATCCGCCGTGGCTCAGCATGCGCACGCCCCGCTGCCGGCCGACCACCAGGCCGTAGCCATACCTGGCATCCTCCCCGCCGTGAGTCTCCGAGTAGGGCGTTGCTAATCTGGCGATGACGGTCGGCGGAAGAACCTCTTTGCCGTCGAGCTTGCCGTCGTTCAGGAAGGCAATCCCAAAGCGGGCGAAGTCCCGGGCGCTGGTGAACACCGAACCGGCAGGCCAGGAGCCGGCGTAGTCGGGCGCCGGCCGGATAATCTCCGGCTTGCCGCCGGCGCCGGGCCGATGCCCCTGCGCCAGCGGATAGGTCATGGCCACGGTGGGCCGCAGCGTGGTCCGGCTCATCCCCAGCGGCCGGAAGACCCGCTCGGCCATCATGTCTGCGTACGGTTTTCCGCCCAGTTGCTCCAGCAGAAATCCGGCCAGGACATAGCCGGGATTGGAGTAGGAGTAAATCTGGCCGGGCTCGGGGAACAGGAACTCGTCGTTCCAGGCCAGCACCCGGGCGGCCAAGGCCGAGTCGTCGTGCAGGCCATCCATGGGGGCTTCATCCTGCAGGCCCGCTGTATGGCTAAGCAACTGGTGGGCGGTGAGCCGGGCCAGCGCCGGGCTTAGTCCCTTGATGTAGGTGCCGACCGGCTCATCGAGCTTGAACTTGCCCTCCACCGCCAGGCTGACCAGGGCCGCTGCAGTCATCATCTTGGTGGTGGAGCCGAGCCGGAAGAGCATGTCCGGGGTGACGGGAGCGGCGGTTTCCACGCTGGCTACTCCGAAGCCCTTGGCGAAGACGACGCGGTCGCCGCTGACGACCGCCACCGCCGCCCCTGGCGTGTTGGTCTGTTTCAGTTCCTCCAGCGCCACCCTTTCCAGCTCCGCCCAGTTAACGGCACGGTCGCCGGCTCGCAGGCAGGAGGGCAGAAATAGGACAAGCAGCAGGGGGAGGATCCGGCGGCGCAAGACAACCTCCTGAAGACCGCCGAGACAACAAGCGTGCAGCGCCGCTACAGGCCGGTCCCGCCGAAGGTGCGCTCCCTGACGGTCGCGCCTCGGACTAGCGGCGCTTCCGTAAATCCGACGCGCGACCGTCAGGGAGCGCATGTCTACGATCTCTGCGTCTCCGCGCTGATGCTTGGATGCGCTTTATACCTTCTCCGGGACCACGAACGGGGAACGGTA
This sequence comes from uncultured Acidobacteriota bacterium, assembly GCA_964451215.1. Taxonomy (GTDB): domain Bacteria; phylum Acidobacteriota; class Terriglobia; order JAJPHL01; family JAPKYU01; genus CAYVGN01. The sequence continues at coordinate 619 of CAYVGN010000411.1, read as the reverse complement.
CTTGCGGGTCAGCAGGGCGTTGGCTTCCGGGTCGCCCACAATCTGCTCCGTGGCCGGGTCGAAGTTGACCGTTCGCCCGGTCCGGTAAGAGGCGTTGGCCAGGTGCACCAGCACCGCCGACAGGTGGCCTTCCATGACGTCGGCGTTTAGGTCTTCCCCCTTGCGGCTGCGCACCGCCTGAATGAAGTTGGCGAAGTGGTTGCCGCCCTCCTTGCGGGCGGGCCCGGGCTCCTGCTCCCGGCCGAGGTAGGTGCTATAGCCGTGGTCGTCCAGGATCATGTAGCCTTTGGAGCCGTAAAAGATGTTGCCGATGGTGTTGCTGCCCTTCTTGCCTTCGCTGATGCCGGCCTCGTTGTTGGTCATCCAGTGGCGCACCTCGAACACCAGCAACTGCCGCTTGCCGCTGTCGTGGAACTCGAAGGTGGCTAGCTGGGTGTTGGCCGTCTCCTGGTCGTCATCGAACATGAAGTGGCCGCCCATGGAGCTGGCCTTGGTGGGCAGGCGCACGCCCAGGCCCCAGCGTGCGATGTCCATCTCGTGGATACCCTGGTTGCCGATGTCGCCGTTGCCGTAGTCCCAATGCCAGTGCCAGTTGTAGTGGAAGCGGTTGGGGTTAAAG
>CAYVGN010000410.1:0-3074 GCA_964451215.1 uncultured Acidobacteriota bacterium | reverse complement strand
GGCATAATGCCTGGCCGTGGATGGGCACAGGCGGAGGTGGTATAGCCGCCTGTGCCGGAAGCCCATGCCCGAACGGGCAAGAATGCTTGACGGAAGCGGAGCCAGAGCCATGACCAGCAGAATCGGTAGGCAAAGACTGCTCCATCTGGGGAGCGTGGTGGCCTTGATGCTGGGGGTGTCGTTTGCGTTTCCAAGCGTTGCGGAGGCAGCAGGGCCACCGCCCGGGACGCAGGAAACAGCCTCGTCCGGGCAGCCGTCCACGCCCACTGCGTGGAAACCGGAAGATGTGGTGCTGACGGAAATCGCCAGCCAGTTCCGCATCTCACCTGACGGCCGCTGGGTGGTGTGGGTGAAGAGCGTGACCGACAAGGAAAAAGACGGCCGCGCCAGCAACCTCATCCTCTCCAGCCTTACCGCCAAGAAGGAGATTCAGCTCACGCGGGGTACGGAAACGCATTCCAACCCTCGCTGGTCGCCGGGCGGCGAATTGCTTGCTTTCCAGAGCACCCGCCCCCTGCCCAAGGCGAAGCCGGAGCTGGCCAAGTCGCAGTTGTGGCTCATCAACGCGTTCGGGGGCGAGCCGTGGCCGCTTACCGAGTTCGAGCGCGGCCTGCGGGCCTTCGAGTGGGTGGACGACAACACCATCATCTTCAGCGCGGAGGAAGACCGCTCTCTCTACGAGCGCGAGAAGGAGCGCAAGAAGGACGCCACGCGCGTGGTCGAGGATGCCGCCCACACCCCGCCCGTGCGCCTCTATCGGCTCAACGTCAAGGACAGGAAGGTCACCCGGCTCACCAACAACGAGGACTGGATCGAGAACTGGGCGGTCTCCCGGGACGGCAAGAAGGCTGTGACCGTGCACGCCCGCAGCCTGAGCTATCGCTGGGATCAGAAAACTCCTCCGGCGGTTTTCCTCTACGACCTGGCCAGCGGCTCGCGCCGGCAGCTTTTCCCCGAGGGGCGCATCCGGCCGTCGCTGCTGCGCTGGGCGCGCGACGATTCCGGCTTCTACGTAGCCGCCCCCTACTCCTCCCATCCCGTGTTCCTGCAGGCCACCATCACACTGCTCTACTTCTACGACCTGGCTGGCGAAACGCCGAGGCAGGTAGACCTGGGCTGGGAGAACGGCCTGGCGCCCGGTTTGGAGGTGACGCCGGACGGGTTCGTGGCGCTGCTGGCGGCCGGCACGCGCTACCGGCCGGCACGCTACAGGCGCAGCGGGGCGGCCTGGGCGCGCGCCTGGATCGAGGGGCAGCACGCCGCCAACCTGTTCGGCTTCGCCCTGAGCGACGACAGCCGCACCATCCTCTACCAGCACTCCACTCCCAGCCAGCCGACCCAGTGGTATCGCGCCACTCTGGACGGCGCCGCTATGGCTGCGCCGGTCCAACTGACCGAGCTGAACCCGCAGCTCAAGAACAAGGTGATGGCCAAGAGCGAGGTGGTCCACTGGAAGGGGGCGCTGGACGAGGAGGTGGAGGGCATCCTCTACTACCCGCACAACTACGCCCCGGGCAACCGCTACCCCCTGGTCCTGTCCATCCACGGCGGCCCAGCGGGCGTTGATCTGGATGCCTGGGCCAGCGGTGTGAGCAGTCCGCACAACCTGCTCAACCAGCGCGGCGCCTTTGTCCTGAAGCCCAACTACCACGGCAGCGGCAACTACGGGCTGAAGTGGGCCGAGTCCATCTGCTGCGGCAAGTACTACGAACTGGAAATCCCGGACATTGAGAAGGGCGTGGATTACCTGATCGCCCGCGGCCTGGTGGACCCGGACCGGATCGGCACCATGGGCTGGTCCAACGGCTCCATCCTGTCCATCCAGTTGCTGATTGAGAACCCGGCCCGCTACAAGGCGGCTTCGCTGGGCGCTGGCGACGTGGAGTGGATCAGCGATTGGGCCAACGTAGACTTCGGCCACGCCTTCGATACCTATTACTTCGGCAAGTCGCCGCTGGAAGATCCTGCGCTGTACATCCGCAAGTCGCCCCTGTTCAAGATGGACCGGGTGCGCACGCCCTCGCTGATCTTCTTCGGCACCGAAGACCGCAGCGTGCCCACCAGCCAGGGCTGGACCCACTACCGCGCCCTCTCCCATCTGGGCCAGGCCCCGGTGCGCTTCCTGCTCTTCCCCGGCGAGGGGCACGGCCCGCTGAAGCTCACCCACCAGCTCCGCAAGGTGGAGGAGGAGATGAAGTGGTTCGACCAGCACCTGTTCAAGAGCGAGCCGGCCGCCAACGAGGCGTTGAAGGAGGACTCCCCGCTGGCCTTCGCCCTGAAGCGCAAGTCTGTGGCCAGGAGCAACGGCCGCTATGGCCTGCTCCATCGTATTGCGGCTGCGCGCCGCGTCCCGGCCGAGGAGGTCCTGATCCCAGAACTGGTCAAGCGCGGAAACCTGGAGATCGGCCGCTTCGAGGTGACACGGGCGCAATACGCCGCCTTCGACCACTCCTACAAGTTCGACCCCGGCAGCGAGAACTTCCCGGCAAACGGCATCAGCTTGGAAAACGCCAGAGCCTATGCCGCCTGGCTGAGCAAGTTGACCGGCCAGAACTACCGGCTCCCCAACGAAGACGAAGTGAGCCGGCTGTACAAGGCTTCGGCCGACGAGAACACGCTCGACTACTGGGCCGGCTACCCGGTCAATCCCGATGACGCCGCCCGCCTGCAGGCCAAGCTGAAAGAGTTGGGCGGCCAAGCGCCGTTGCTCAAGGAAGTGGGCAGCTTCAAGGGCGCTGGCAGCGAGGGCGAAGAGCTGGTCTTCGACTTGGGAGGCAACGTCGCCGAGTGGGTGGTGGCCAAGGATGGCTCGGGAAAGACGCTGGGTGGGAGCGCCGACCGCCCCGTGGACCCCAAGGCCAAAGAAGTTCCGGCTGACCTGCGCTATACCGGCTTCCGCGTAGCCCGCGGCGCGCCGGCGGCCGGCGGGCAGTAGGCAGCCGGCAGAAAGCAGCCCGCAGTACCTTGTCAACTGATCCCGGATTTGGGACTTTGGATCTTGAACTTTGAACCTTGGACCTTGGACCTTGGACTTTGGACTTTGGACTTTGGACTTTGGACTTTGGAGCTTGGAC
>CAYVGN010000409.1:0-3075 GCA_964451215.1 uncultured Acidobacteriota bacterium | reverse complement strand
AGCAACATCAGGCCGCCGCGGACGGGCTCCGGCGACCGCAGCCGGGCAAACGCTTCCCACATGATCCATAGCGCCAGCAGGATTACGGCCAGGGCGTTGAGGAAGGCGGCGATGGTTTCGGCGTGGCGGTAGCCGAAGGTCCGGCGCGGGCTGGGCGGGCGCTCGGCCAGTCGCATGGCCAACAGGCTCAGGGCCAGCGAGGCCAGGTCGGTCAGCACATGGCCGGAATCGGCTAGCAGCGCCAGGCTGTTCGACACCAGGCCGCCCACGACCTCGGCCACAAACACGGTGAAGGTGACCAGCGCGGCCGCCAGCAGCCGCCGCCGGTTCTGCTGGCGCAGGTCGTGCTGCGCCTGGGCGCCCTCGCCTGTTTCGGCCTGCTGTTCCATGCCTCTATTCTAAGGTGGCAGATGCTCGGCCGCCGCGCTGGAACTCGCGCAACATGACCCAGACGCGAGGATCTTCCTGTCCCAGGCGCCAGGCAGCTATTCCGGCGAGCCGGCAGTGGCGCGCCAGCGCCAGCTTTTCGGCGATGCTGCGGGTATCCTCCACCCAGACGGTGTGCAGCTTGCCATCGGCCACAAACCCGAACCAGTAGGCGCGGTGCGCCGGGTCCCAGCGCTGGTCGGCTCCGTGCTGGCGTTGGAGCGCGAGCGCTTCGCTGTAGCTGCCCGCTGTCGAACCGGCTTCCGACCAGTGGCGGTGGTAGAAGGCGATGCCCAGCAAGAGTTTGGCCGGCGGAACCAGCGCGGTGGTCTCACGCAGGGTCGCCTGCACCCACTCGTAGCCGGCGATTGGCCCCGGCCCGTTCAAGCGGCCGTGCTGGTCATAAGCCATCAGCACCACCCGGTCGGCGAGCCGGCCCAGCGCGCGGTAATCGAACGTTTCCCGCTGGCGCGGCGAAGGCGGCGGCAGCGCCACTGCCAGGGAAAGTCCGGCCGGTCGAAGCGACGCCCGCAACTCGCCCAGGAAGGCCGAAAATCGCCGGCGGTGAACTCCCTCCGCAGGCAGGTTTTCAAAGTCTATTACGTAGCCGGAGAAAGCAGAACGACGGGCATGGGCGAGCAGTTCGCGCACCAGACGCGACCGCGCCCGCCGCGACCGCAGCAGTTGGGCGGCCACCTGCGGGGAGAAGTCGCGGTTGACGACGGCCGGGGCCACCCGCATGCGAAGCTCCCGGCAGCGGTCGAGCAGCGCGCGCGAGGCAGCGCCGGAAAGGCTGCCGTCGCCACCGGCGGCGAACCACTGGGGCGAAACCGTGGTGCCCGCCTCGCCGTGCAAGCGCAGCGATTCCAGCGCCACGCTGTCGTTCAGTGCAAACAGCAGGACCTCGTTGGTGGCCGCAGTGGAGACCGGCATTCTTGCCCGCCCGGCCTTCGTATCGGCCGCCTTCAAACGGGCATGGACCGGGACCGGGTGCAACAGGCACAGCAGGCCGACGACGGCGACTGCAGTCCTGCGGGCGCGGCGCTGCCAGAGCAAGTAGGCGGGCACACCCAGGCCGATGATGCCCAAGCCCACCAGCGAGCCGCGCGGCTGCTCGCGGAAGGTCATCACCACCAGGATGGCGCTGATGGCCACGAACAAGGCCGGCAGGATCGGGTAGCCCCAGGCGCGGTAGGGCCGAGGCCACTCCGGGTGCTTGTGCCGCAGCACAAACACCGCGCTAGCGGTCAGGCCGTAGTAGATCCAGGAGGCGAAGATCACGTAAGTGAACAGTTGCTCATAGGTTCCGGTGAGCGCCATGGCCGCCGCCAGCAGGGTCTGGACGACTACGGCGACGTGGGGGCTGTGGAAGCGCCGGTGGACGGCAGCCAGCGGAGCGAAGAACAGCCCGTCGCGCGCCATCGCGAAAGGCACGCGGGCGCCGGAAAGGATGGAGCCGTTGATGGCCGCGAACATGGAGATCATGGCGGCCAAGGCCACGCCCCGGCCGCCCCATTCCCCCAGGAAGCGGCGCGCCACGTCGCCGGCCACCCGCGACGAAGCGGCGACTTCCGGCGCAGGCAAGATGTAGAAGTAGGCCACGTTGGCCAGGATGTAAAGCAGCGCCACCGCCAGGGTGCCCAGCACCAGCGAGCGGGGGATATTGCGCTGGGGGTCGGCCACCTCACCGCCGGCCATGCTCAGGTTGTTCCAGCCGTCGTAGGCCCATAGCGCCGCCACCATGGCCAGCACGAACCCGCTGACTGGGGCGGGAACAGGCAGCGAGGTGCGGAAGTGACTCCAGTCGCCCCCGCCCACTGCCAGCGCCGCCACCGCCAGGGCCAGGATCAACCCAACCTTGAGGGCGGTGAACACAGTCTGCACAGCACCGCCAGTGCGCACACCAAGGTAGTTCACAGCCCCAAGGGCGGCCACTACCAGAACCGCAACCCCTTTCAAATCATAGGAAGGAAATAAAAGCGTGAAGTAAAGGGCGAAGCCCGCGGCCAGCGTCGCAATCGAAGCCGTCTTCATCACCAGGAACTGCGACCAGCCGTAGAGAAAGCCCCACAGCGGCCCGTAGGCCTGCCGCAAGTAGACGTATTCGCCTCCCGCTTCCGGCATCATGGCCCCTAATTCGGCGTAGGCTAGGGCGCCGCTGAGCGAGAGCAGCCCGGCTAGGGTCCACACCAGCAAGACCGCGGCCGGCGTCCCCACGCCGCGGGTCATGGAGTTGGCCACCAGGAAGATGCCGCTGCCGATCACTGTGCCCACCACCACGGAGGCCGAGCCCCACACCCCCAGCCCGCGCACCAGTTCAGCTCTTGTCGCCTTTGGAGCCACTTGAGGCCCACTCACTTTCTTGTTCTGAGGCTTCCGACTTCTGGCTTCAGGTCAAAGGCCATTGCCCGAGAGCCTGAAGCCCGACCCTGAAGCCCGCTTGCTCAGCCTGGAAAATCCGGGTTTTTCCCCGCCACCACGGCAGGCTGCGCAGTGGTCTTCGCCGCCAGCGCCAGGCTGGCCAGGTAGCCGACCGAGAAGGTCACAACCGTCCCGATCCCCACGTACCAGGTCCAGGCAATGTTGGTGTGCTGGCAGACGTAGACCATGACTGCCAGGCCGGTGATCATTCCCAGAATGGAGCCGTTC
>CAYVGN010000408.1:0-3088 GCA_964451215.1 uncultured Acidobacteriota bacterium | reverse complement strand
AATATCAAACGTCCTATCTACCGGCTTGCCGGAGGTACCATGCCCATTCCACAGATCGGAGAGCCCGCTCCGGGCATTGACCTGCCCGCCTGCGTTGGCGAACGCAGAGACCGCTTTGTGCTGAGCAGCTACCGCGGGCAGAAGAACGTCGTGCTGGTCTTCTACGTGCTCGACTGGACGCCGGTTTGAACGGTCCAGATGCCGGGATACCAGGCGGACCTGGAGAAATTCACCGGCTATGATGCCCAGGTCGTGGGCATTAGCGTAGATTCGGTTGCCAGCCACATCGCCTGGCAGAAGTCACTGGGCGGGCTCAATTATCCGCTGGCCAGCGACTTTTACCCGCACGGCGCCGTTGCCGAGCTATACGGTGTCTTGCGCACCGGGCCGCCGCTGCCGGGCATCAGCGAGCGCGCCATCTTCATCGTGGACAAGGCCGGCAAGATCGCGTTCGCCCGCATCTATGCGCTCTCGACGATCCCCGACAACGGGGAACTGTTCGCGGCGCTGGAGCAGATCGAGGCTGGCAAGTCAGCCTTGCCAAACCAGTGCTCTGGCCAGTAGGGTAGGTCCCACGGGCCTGAAGGTCGGGCCAGATGACGCTTCGCGATTACCGGCCGGCAGATTTCGCGACCTTGTGCGAAATAGACCGCACCTGCTTTCCGCCGGGCGTGGCCTATCCCCCGCAGGATCTGGCCTACTGGCTGCGGCAGCCCGGGGCCTTCGCTATGGTGGCCGAAGACGAGCAGCAGGGCCGGGTGGCAGGTTTCGTGCTGGCTCGCGCCCTGCCAAGCCACAGCGGGCACATCGTGACCATTGATCTGTTGCCGGAGTACCGCCGCGGCGGGCTGGGCACCGAACTGATGGAGCGCGCTCACGCCCGGTTGAAAGAGATGGGAGCGCAGCGCGTGCGCCTGGAAACCTCGGTGGAGAACGCTGCGGCCATCGCCTTCTTTAACAGGCTGGGTTACCAGGCAACCCGGCTCATCCCGCGCTACTACCTCAACCGCATTAACGCCTGGGAAATGACGAGAGAACTTTGAGCGCTGGGGGCTGAGTGCAGTACTCACCACTCAGCACTTGTCAGTGGACCCGCTTGGCCAGGTGCTGCCAATACTGTTCCCGCAGCAGGCGCTTCTGGATCTTGCCGGTGCCGCTCTTGGGCAGTTCCGCCAGGAACTCCACGCTCTTCGGCACCTTGTAGCCGGCCAGCCGGCTCCGAACGTGAGCCATAAGCTCCTCCTCGCTGACTTGCTGCCCGGGCTTCAAGCTCACCAGCGCCTTGGGCACCTCGCCCCACTTCTCGTCGGGCACGGGAATCACGGCCACTTCGTAGACGGCGGGGTGGGCGAGCAGCACCTTCTCTACCTCCAGCGAGGAGACGTTCTCGCCGCCGCTGACGATGATCTCTTTCTTGCGGTCCACGATCAGGAACATGCCGTTCTCATCCCAGGTGGCCAGGTCGCCGGTGTGGAACCAGCCGCCGGCCAGAGCCTGGCCGGTTTCCTGGGGCTGATTCCAGTAGCCTTCCATGACCACGTCGCTGCGGACCAGGATCTCGCCGACCGTCCTGGCGTCGCGGGGGACCTCGCGGCCGGCTTCGTCGGCCACGCGCATCTCCACCCCCAGCATGGGGTGGCCGGTCATGGCCTGCAGTTGCGCCCGGCGCGCCTCCCAGTCCGGGATCGTGGACTTAGGCAGGGCCAGCGAAAGCACCGGCGAGGTCTCTGTCAGTCCGTAGCCGCCGACGCAGGTGCAGCCGAGCTTGGCCTCCACCTGGGCGATCAACTCGGGGCTGGAAGCCGCCCCGCCGATCATGATCATCTTCAGGCTGCTCAGGTCGTGCTGCTGGCGGGCGGGGTGGTTAACCAGGGCGATGGCCATGGCGGGAACCACCGCGAAGCTCTCCACCCGCTCGCGCTCGATCAGCCGGAAGACCTCGGCCGGATCGAAGCGGCGGATCATGACGTGCTTGCCGCCCACCGCCACGAACGCATGCGCCCCTCCCCAGCCGTTGGCGTGGAAGAGGGGGATGGTGTGCAGGTAGAGGGTGCGGTGGGTGAGCATGACGCCCTTGGGGTCGCCCGTGCTGCCGCTGGTGTAGAACAGTTCGCAAACGGAGTCCTCATCCACTTCCATGATGTCGCGGTGGAGCGGCTCCAGGGGGAGAAGGAGCTGGTCGTAGTTGCGCGGCTCCAGCCAGGCGTTGGCCCCGCGCTCGCCGTCGAGGAGGAAGAACCGCTCGGCCGTCTTCAGCCTCCGGCGAAAGCTTTCCACCAGGGGCAAGAAATCGGGGTCCAGGAACAGAAAGCGGGCGCCGGAGTCGTTGAGGATGAACTCCTGCTCGGGCGGGGCCAGTCGGATGTTGAGGGGCAGCAGGATTCCGCCCGCTTCCGGCACGCCATAGTAGGCCTCCAGCAAGCGGTGGCAGTTGTAACTGAGGAAGGCCACGCGGTCGCCCGCGCGGAGGTCGAGGCTGGCCAGGGCCCGGCCCAGTTGTCCGGCGCGCCGGCTGAACTCGGCATAGCTGCAACGCCAGTCACCGCAAACCACCCCTTCCTTGCCCGCATACAGGTCGGCGGCGCGGCGCAGAAAACGCAGCGGCGTCAGCGGTACGTTCATTGCTGCCTCCTCCTGGGGCTGCTCCTCTTGCCGGACTGTGTGGGCGGCCAGCGACAGGGTGGCCCGGCCCAGGCCCCGCATGGTGCCCCGGTGTAATACGCCCGGCGGGCCCCTGTCAACTCGTTTTTCTTTCCCTTCCTGGCGCGCTTTGCGTTTGACTTGGTTCGGGCGGCGACGGTAACATCCCGCCAGATCGCGGTCGGCAGGTCTTACCCTGGTAAGCGTGTAGGGGGTCTGATGATGCATTCGCGCTTCCTGTTGCTCTTGCTTGCCGTGCTGGTGTGCGTGGAGGCTTTGCCAGCCCAGCCCGCAGCCGCTAAGAAAACCACACTTTCGGTAAACGGCGACACGGTCACCATCCTGCGCGACGGTTTCGGGGTGCCGCACGTCTACGCCGCGACGCCGCGCGGGCTGTTTTACGGCAACGGCTACGCCATTGCCGAAGACCGGCTGTGGCAGATGGAGC
>CAYVGN010000407.1:0-3089 GCA_964451215.1 uncultured Acidobacteriota bacterium | reverse complement strand
TGGACCTGTTCATCGGTTCGGAAGGCACGCTGGGCGTGGTGCTGGAAGCGGAACTGGTGCTGGTGCCCTGGCCGGGCGAGGTGCTGGGCGGGGTCATCTTCTTTACCGGCGAGCAGGCCGCGCTGGATTTGGCGGCCAAGGTGCGCCGGCTGTCGCGCCAGTCGCAGTGGGCCGGCCCCATCCAGGCCCGGCTGCTCGAGTTCTTCGACTGCAATTCGCTGGCCCTGCTGCGGCTCCACCGCTACCCGGAGACCCCAGCGCGGGCCGAAGCCGCCGTGTTGCTGGAGCAAGAGATGGGGACGGGCTCGGCCGCAGATGCCGCCGAGCGCTGGCTGGCGGCCATCGGCGAGGACGGCGCCCTGCTCGACCAGTCCTGGTTCGCTATCTCGCCCGCCGACCGCGAGAAGTTCCGCGAGTTCCGCCATGCCATTGCGCTCATCGTCAACGATACCGCCCGCGCCAACGGCTATCCCAAGCTGGGCACCGACCAGGCTGTGCCGGTGGCCCGCACAGAAGAAATCCTCGCCTACTACCGGCGCGAACTGGAAGCGGTGTTCGGCGGCGCCGATCCGCCGCAGTACGCCATTTACGGCCACATTGGCGACGGCCACCTGCACGTGAACATGCTTCCCAAGACGGAAGATAAGTTTCGGGCGGCCAAGGCGCTGCTACTGGAATTCGCGGTTCAAGCGGTGAAACTGGGAGGGACGGTGGGCGCCGAGCACGGCCTGGGCAAGAGCAAGGCGCACCTGCTCAGGTTGCAGTACCCGGCCGAGGTGCTGGACGCCATGTGGCGCATCAAGCTGGCTCTTGACCCGCAGGACCTGCTGAACCGCGGCAACCTGTTTGCTACAAGCCCGCTGCTTCAGCCGGCATGAACGCTCTGCGGTTCCCGTGCCAGGTCACCGGCAGGAGTTACAGGGCAAGGGAGACGGTGGGGACGAGAGTCTGCCGCACCGGGTCGGCAGTGACACTGAGGCTCTCCAGAGCGGTGACGCCCAGCACCTCCATGTCGCCGGGTTCGCCGAAGACGACGTTCACCGCTCCGGTCCGGGCGTCATAGCTGATCAGGGCGTACCCGATCTGGCGCTCAATGAAGTCACCGGTTATCGTTTGAAACCTGCGTTGCTCGACCGGCGCAATGCCGATTTCCTCGAGCTTTTGCGCGGCGAGCCAGGTGAACAGGGAGCCGGTATTCACCAGAATGTCCACGTCCCGCTGGCGCTCGGGATTGGCGGGATTACGGATGGTGATGCGGACGCTAAAGCTGCCCACGGCAACGCGATTATACCGCCGTGGGGCGAGCAATGGGGCGCAAGGTCCGGCCCTCCGCCGTTTTAGTCCTGCGCCATCGAGGCAGAGGCGGCCCGGGTCCTGGGCGCGGAAGGCAGCATGAAGAGCGACGCGCTTTCGAGAGAATCGGTTCTGGAACTGCTCCGGGAGTTGATCCGCATTCCCTCGGTGAACCCCACGCTGGCGCCGGAGGAGGGGCAGGGGGAAGCGGCCATTGCGGCGTTTGCCCGCGACTGGCTGGCGGCGCGCGGCCTGCGGAGCTGGCTGGAGGAGCCGGCGGCCCACCGCCCCAACGCCGTCGGCGAAGTGGGCGACGGCGAGGGCCCAACGCTGGTGCTGTGCGCGCACCTCGACACCGTGGGAACGGCGGGCATGACCATCCCACCGTTTGAGCCGCGCCTGGAGGAGGGCCGCGTCTACGGCCGCGGCAGCTACGACATGAAGGGCAGCGCGGCCGCGCTGATGTCGGCCGCCGCCGCCCTGGCTGCCCAAGGGGTGCAGGGCCGGCTGCTGGTGGCGCTGGTCTGCGACGAGGAGTACGCCAGCCTCGGCGCCCAGGATTTCCTGCGCCGCCACCGCGCCGACGCCTGCATCCTGACTGAGCCCAGCGAGGGCCGCCTGGTCCTGGCCCACAAGGGTTTCGTCTGGGCCGAGATCACCACCGCCGGCCGGGCAGCCCACGGCAGCCGCTGGGACCTGGGCGTCAGCGCCATCGGCAAGATGGGCCGGATCATCGCCGCGCTGGAACGCTTTGACCGGGAAGAGCTGCGTGGCCGCCTTCACCCGCTCCTCGGCCCCGCTTCCCAGCACTGCGCGCTCATCCGCGGCGGCGTCGGACTCTCCACCTATGCCCCCGAGTGCCGCCTCCAGGTCGAGCGGCGCACGCTGCCCGGCGAGACGCCCGAGCAGGTGATGGCGGAACTCCAGGCCCTGGTGCGGGAAGTCGGCGAGGAAGCCGAAGTCCGCTCCTTCCTCGACCGCCCGCCCCTGCTCAGCGACCGGGATGCCCCCATCGCCTGCTGCCTGCGCGAGGCCGCCACCGAGGTGACCGGGCGTCCACCCGAGGAGGCCGGGGTGGCCTACTGGATGGACGCAGCCCTGTTCGCGGCCACCGGCATTCCCACGGTGAACTACGGCCCGGGCGGCGCCGGCGCTCATGAAGCCGTCGAGTGGGTGGACCTGGAATCGGTGGTGACCTGTGGCCAGGTGCTGGCCGCGGCGGCGCGCCGCTTTTTCAGGATGCAGGCCGCCTCAGGCCACTCGCTGCGGCGAGCTTGAGGCTTCAGGCCTGAGGAACTGGATCCTGCGGTGTGCCCGCTGCCGGGGTGACCGCTGCCGCTCAAGCCTCATCAGCCCGGTGGGCTATAATTAGCGCATAAATGCAGGTGAGCGAGATCTTCTTCTCCATCCAGGGGGAGTCCACCCTGGCCGGTCAGCCCTGTGTCTTCGTCCGCCTTACCGGGTGCAACCTGCGCTGTCGCTGGTGTGACACCGAGTACGCCTTCTACGGCGGCGAGCCGATGACGGTCGAGGAAGTCCTCCGGCGGGTGAAGAGCTACCCGGCGCGGCTGGTGGGGATCACGGGCGGCGAGCCGATGTTGCAGGAGCAGGAGGTGATCCCCCTGATGGAGCGGCTGCTGGCCGAGGGCTACCGGGTGGTGCTGGAGACCAGCGGCGAGCGCCCGCTGGGCCGGGTCCCGCGCGGAGTAATCAAGGTCATGGACGTGAAGTGCCCCGGCTCGGGCCAGGCGGCCAGCTTCCGGTTCGACAACCTGGCCGCCTGGCCCGAGCCGGGG
>CAYVGN010000406.1:0-3089 GCA_964451215.1 uncultured Acidobacteriota bacterium | reverse complement strand
CTGGCCCCGCTGGCCCGCATCATCAAGAAGCCGGTCGCTTGCAGCCCCTGCAAGCTGCGCGAGTGCCCGCTGGATCACCGCTGCATGCGCTCGGTCGAGATCCGGGAGGTGCTGGCCGCGGCCCGGGAGATGCTGGCTGCGGGTAAACTGAAAGCAGCAGGAAGGGACTGAGGGCGACGGGTCCCACGGCTAATGGCGATGCTTGAGAAAACAGAAGCGCTCGAACCCGACTCCTACCGGGAAATCCTCGGCCGGTTTCCGTCGAAGACCATCCTGGTGGTGGGCGACCTGGTGGCCGACGAGTTCGTGTTCGGCGAGATCTCGCGAGTTTCGCGGGAGGCGCCGGTGCTTATCCTGAAGCACCGGCGGAGCCAGATCGTTCCCGGCGGTGGTGCCAACGCAGTCAACAACCTGGCGGAGCTGGGGGCGCGAGTGCTGCCGGTCGGGGTGGTGGGGGACGACCCGGCCGGCCAGGCGCTGCTGAATTGCTTCCGCGACAAGGGGATCGAGGTGCGCGGTATCGCCGTCCAGAAGGGCTTCCCCACCGTCACCAAGACACGCATCCTGGCGGGGACGGTGCATGGCTCCCGCCAGCAGGTGCTGCGCATTGACCGCGAGCCGGGCCACCCGGTTTCCTCAGCGCGGCGGGCCCAGATCGCGCGGCGCGCGCTGGCGGTGGTGAACCGCGCCGACGCCGTGCTGATTTCCGACTACGGCTACGGCGCCGCCACTCCGCAACTGGCGCAGGCGCTTCGCCGCCAATCGGGCGGACGCCTGCTTACCGTGGACTCGCGCTACGACCTGACGAAGTATGCCGGGGTCACCGCCGCCACCCCCAACGAGCCGGAGCTGGAGGAGATCTTCCGGATCAAGATCGGTACCGACACGCGCCGCCTGGAGCAGGTGGCGCGAGTCCTGCTGCGCAGGATGCGGCTGGAGGCGCTGCTGGTCACCCGCGGCCGCCACGGCATGACCCTGTTTGAGCGCGGACACCGGCCCCTCTATATCCCCATTTTCGGCTCCGACCAGGTGGCCGACGTCACCGGCGCCGGCGATACCGTCATTGCCGTCTTCACCCTGGCGCTGGCTGCCGGCGCCGGGTTCGAGCGAGCCGCCCGCCTGGCCAATTTCGCCGGCGGGATCGTGGTGATGAAGCGCGGTACGGCCACCGCCTCCCTGGCGGAACTGCGCCGGGCGGTGGACTCGACTGAAGCTTAGGGGTCCGCCGTGAGGAGCGGAAGCGGCACAGGTGTGAACACCGCAGGGAAAATCGTAGACCGGGCACGCGCGAGAGAGATCGCTGCGGCCGCACGGCAGCAAGGCCGCCGCGTGGTGCTGGCCAACGGCTGCTTCGACCTGCTGCACGTGGGCCACGTCCGCTATCTGCGTGGGGCCCGCGCCCGGGGAGATGTGCTGATCGTGGGCATTAACTCCGACCGCACCGTGCGCGGGCTGAAAGGGGCTGGCCGGCCGCTGCTGGATGAGCAGGCGCGCGCCCGCGTGGTGGCGGCGCTGGAGATGGTGGACTGGGTGGTGGTTTTCGACGAACCCGACGTCGCCGCGCTGCTGGGCGAGCTCCGCCCCCACGTCCACGCCAAGGGCACCGACTACAGCGCCGAGACGGTCCCGGAGCGGGAGCAGGTCCGGGCGCTGGGCGCGGAAGTGGCCATTGTCGGGGATCCTAAGGGGCATTCCACGCAGGAGTTGATCGCCGCTATAGTCCAGCGGACGGAGCCGGAGAACAGCCGGTAGGCGCGCGAATGCGGAAGGCTGCGCCCCAGCGCCGGGGCGCGCCACTCCACATCTGAGATGCAGCGGATACTCATCGTACGAATGGGCTCGCTGGGCGACATCATCCACACGCTTCCGGCGGCAGCTACGCTGAAGCGGCGCTTCGCGGAGGCGGAGATCGACTGGGTGGTGGAACGGCACTGGTTGCCGCTGGTCGAGCGCAACCCGCACCTGGCGCAACTGCACACGGTCGAGACACGCCTCTGGCGCCGGCGCCTGAGCGAGGCGGGCACGTGGCGCTCGCTGCTGGAAAGCGTGGGAAAGCTGCGCCGCCGGGGCTACGATTGCGCGCTGGACTTCCAGGGGCTCATCAAGTCGGCCGTGCTCGCCCGGCTCAGTGGCGCGCGGGCCGTGCTCGGTTTCCACGATTCCGAGCTCCGCGAGCGGTTCTCGGCCCTGTTCTATACCGGGCAGAGCGGGCCGCGGCCCGACGGCGCCCTGGCGCACGTCGTCTACCGCAACCTGGCGCTGGCGGCAGCCGCCGGCGCGCCCGAGCCGGTGCTGGAATTCTGCTGCCAGCCGGCGCCTGAGGACGTGGAGCGGGTGCGGGCCACGGCCCCCAAGCCGGGCTTCGTGCTGCTGACGCCCTCAGCGGGCTGGCCGGCTAAGCGTTGGCCGGAGGAACACTACGCCGAACTGGCGTTGCGCATAGCGCGGGAAGCGGGGCTGCCGGTGGTGGTTAACTGCGGGCCCGGCGAAGAGGGGATAGCCGGACGGGTGGCGCAACTGGCCGCCGCCGCCCCGCCGCTGCTGGTGACTGCTTCGGTCGGGGAGCTGATGGCTCTGGTGCGTGACGCCGCTCTGGTGGTGGGGGGTGACACCGGCCCGGTGCACTTGGCGGGGGCCATGGGCACCCCGGTGGTGGCGATCTTCGGCCCCACCGACCCGGCCCGCAACGGGCCGCTGGGCGGCGCCTGCCGCGTCCTCCGCGGCCCCAGCGCCAGCAACGACTACTCGCGCCACGCCAGCCAATACGACATTCGCCGCGTGAGCGTGGAAGAAGTCTTCCGGGCTGTGGTTGAGCTGTTGCCGAGGCGCAGGGATGGGTGTCGCTGTCCGTCCGCCGCGGCCCGCCCAAGCGCGCCGCCATGACCGGAAAGCGCTACGCCGAACTGGCCGCCCGGGCGCGGGTGCCGGCCGGGTTCCTGCTCTTGGCCGTCTACGTGGGGTTCGCGCGGCCCAGCCCCGTTCGCCTGGTTGCCGGGGCCCTCATCGCGCTGGCGGGCCTCTTGCTGCGCGCCTACGCCGCCGGGCACCTGCAAAAGAACCAGAAACTGGCAACGTCCGGTCCTTACGCC
>CAYVGN010000405.1:414-3101 GCA_964451215.1 uncultured Acidobacteriota bacterium | reverse complement strand
ACCTACGCGCGGCGGCGGGCAACTCCACCCGGCAGCGCACATCGACTCTATCGGAACGCCGCGCGTAGGTGATGCTGCCTTCGCGCAAGCGCTCGCCCTCCATCTCGACCACCTGCCGCTCGCTGCCGTCCAGGATCTCGAAGGTGGCGCGGCGGGCCCGCTGAATGGGGGGCGAGGCGCGGTTCCACTCGACAATCAACTGCCCGTCCAGGTCCATGACGCGCAGTGCGATACCCTGCTCGGCACGCGTCGGCCACAGGTTTCTTAGGGCGTAACCGGCGGCGGCCAGCGCCGCCACCAGTAGCGCTGCCAGCCAAAGCCACTTGTGCGAGCGCCGCGGCTCGACCAAGGCGAAGGAGGGTACGGGCGGCGGGGCCGCCTCGGGAGGGCTGACGGGAGGCGCTTCGCTGCGCGGCGAGGGCAGAGAGCCTGGGCGTTCGGCCGCCGGCGGAGAGGCGGCGCGCGGCCGCGGTCTGACCGAAAACTCCAGGTAGCTGGCTTCCGCGCGGATGCCGCTATCCTCGTCCCGGAAGAAGAAGCCCGCCCGGCTCGGCCCGAACTGCGATGGCCGAACCACCATGGCGATCTGCCAGGGCTCCGGGAAAAAACGTCCGTGGAGTTCCAGATCGTCGTCTGTGAGGCAGATCTCGCTGCGCGTATGCGAGTGGTACCAACCGACCGGCTCCAGGCCGCGTAGGGCGCTATCCCCGCGGGAGGCCTCCAGCAATCTCTCTAGTTCCTCCTCGTCTTTCTTCGAGAGGGAGAATGACGGGCCGTGCGCGTGCTCGCAGGGCAGAGGCCGGGACGCCAGAATCTGGATGTAGGGGCCGTGGCGGATCCCGAAAAGGATCCCGCCTACCTCCATCCCTCCGCGCCGTAAGCGGGAAAGGCCCTCCACCGCCAGGGCGCAGATCTCTTCCACCACCGCTAAGGAGTAGTCAATCCGGACGGGTTGCCCCTGCACCATCCAGGAGCCGCACTCCGATTCGGCCTGCATGCCACTCACTTACATTCTAGGGAACGGCGCGCGGAAGATGTGATGCTCATGGCGCCTGGAACCGCGGGGGCCGGCCACGCTGCCCCGCCGCGGGCCCGCCTCAGGCCAGCACAGGGATGCGGATGATCTTTTTCTGGATGGCGTACTGCACCAGTTGCGCCTTGTTGTGGATGTCCAGCTTGCGCATCAGGTTGAACTTGTGCGCCTCCACCGTTTTGACGCTAAGGTTCAGGTCGCAGGCGATTTCCTTGACGGAACTGCCCTCAGCGAGCAACTTCAGGACCTGCTTTTCCCGCGCGGTGAGGGTGGCAAAGCGAGGCAGCCGGGTGGCGGACTTGATGCGAGAGCGGAAGTCGTCCACCAACTGCGAGAGCATGCGGGGGCTTAGGAAGCTGCCGCCGCGGTGGACGTCCCGGATGGCCGCCAGCAATTGGGGTGCCGGAGAGTCCTTGAGCACGTAGCCGCTGCCTCCCGACTCCATGCCTTCCACCAGGTAATCTTCGTCATCGTACATGGTCAGAAACAGGACTTTGGTTTCCGGCCGGTTCTTGCGGATCTGTCGTGTGGCCTCGAAACTGGAAAAACCTGGCATGCCGATGTCCATCAACACCACGTCGGGACGCAACTCGGCGGCCTTGTCAATGGCCTCGCCGCCGTTGGCTGCCTCGCCCACCACTTCCAGGTCCATCTCAGCATTGATCACGGTCTTGATGCCCTGCCGGAACAGGGTATGATCGTCGGCCAGCAGTATGCGGATCTTGGGCATTTTGGCCTCACTCGTTAGCCTGTCGGGAGTCGGATGGCGACAGTGGCGCCTCGCCCTGGGCGGCTGGAAAACTGGCAGGTGCCCCCGAGGAGGGCCACCCGCTCGCGCATGCCTGCCAGTCCAAAGGAATCCTGCTTGTGAAGCGCTTCTTCGAGGTCGAAGCCCACACCGTCGTCCTGAACACGTAGTTGCAGTCTTCTATCGTCTCTTCTGAGGGAAACCATTACGCTCCGGGCAGAGGAATGCCTGGCAATGTTGTTAAGGCATTCTTCGAGCAACCGGTAGAGCACGGTTTCGATCCTGGACGGAAGCCGCCCTAGACCGCTCAGGTGAAGGGCCACGGGAATCGAGTGCAGGCGGCGGAACCTGTTGACGAGCTGGCGCAGGGCCACCCCTAGGCCCAGTTGCTCCAGCGCCGCCGGGCTCAGGTCCGCCAGCAACCGCCGAATCTCGACGATGGTCTGCTCGACGAGTCCGCGCGCCTCCGCCAGCCCGGATTTCAGTTCCGCCGGCGCCAGCCCTTCCAGTTTTTCCAACTGGAGCCGCAGGTATAGCAACAACTGGCCGGCTTCGTCATGCAATTCCCGACTGATCCGTCGCCGCTCGGCCTCCTCGACCTGAAGCAGGTGCCCCGCCAGAGCGCGCACCTGTTTCTCCCGCGCCGCCAGTTCCTCCATCAGGCGGGCCTTTTGGCAGGCCAGACGGCACAGTTCGCCGGCCGCCCCCAACAACCGGAGTTCCCTGGGTAGCCAGCGGTACTCCTGCGAGAAACCGAACTGCATGACGCCTGCCGGGCGGCGCCCGGCCGACAGCGGAATCGACCACGCCGAGCAATATCGCCCGCGCCAGCGCGGGTCCAGCAGAGGCTCCTCTTTCTGCCCCCCTAGGGCGATGTAGCGCGGCCGAGACAGCACCTGCGGCAAC
>CAYVGN010000405.1:0-404 GCA_964451215.1 uncultured Acidobacteriota bacterium | reverse complement strand
CTCGGCGAACGTAATGCGGGCGGCCTGCGCCTGGCAGTGCTGGCGAAGGACTTCCGCGCTACGGGCGAGCAGCTCGGTCTCGTTCTTCGCCTCTAGTTCGGCGCGGCCCAACTCAAAGAACGCCCGAGCCTCAGCCTCGCGGACCTGGTAGAAGGCGTTGTTCAGCGTGATGGCGATCAAGGCATCCAGTTGCCGCCGGACGGGCAGCAATCCGGCGGCCTCTGGGGGTGCCAGACGGCGCAGTCCCGCGTCCAGCAAACGGTTATGGCAGACCAGGACCTCCAGGACCGCGCTGGGAGGCAGATCCAGTTTGGCCAGGCGGCGCCCGTGGTAATCCACCTGTTCGAGGAAGGTCGCCACCGACTGGCCCTCGGCGATCAGGGCCGCCGCCGCGCCTGCGGTAA
>CAYVGN010000404.1:2448-3116 GCA_964451215.1 uncultured Acidobacteriota bacterium | reverse complement strand
CCTCGGGGGTGGTTGCCATCTTCGGCGACCTGTTCACGCTGGCGGTCATCGTGGTGGTGATGCTGAGCCTGAACGCGCCGCTGGCGGCGGTGACTTTTTCAGTGCTGCCGCTGATCGCCCTGGTGACCGCGCTGTTCCGCCGCCGGGTGCGCGACTCCTACCGGCGCGTCCGCACCGCCATCGCCCGCATCAACGCCTACCTGCAGGAGCACATCACCGGGATGTCGGTGGTGCAGCTCTTCAACCGCCAGCGCAAGAGTTTCGAGGAGTTCGAGGCGGCCAATCGCCGCCACATGGAGGCGTTCAAAGACGCCATCTTCGCGCACGCCCTCTTCTACCCGGCGATTGAGATCCTCAGCGCCGCGGCCATCGCCCTGATCGTGTGGTACGGAGGGCTGCGGGTGCTGGCCGGGACCATGACGCTGGGGATCGTGGTGGCCTTCATCCAGTACGCGCAGCGCTTCTACCGCCCCATCCAGGATCTGAGCGAGAAGTACAATATCCTGCAGAGCGCCATGGCCAGCGCCGAGCGCGTGTTCAAGCTGCTGGACACCGGGCCCGAAGTGGTCTCCCCGCGCGTTCCGATGCGGATCGGGGAGGTGCAGGGCCAGATTGAATTCCGCAACGTGTGGTTCGCCTACGACCTGGGGACGAGCAACCCTGCGCCC
>CAYVGN010000404.1:0-2438 GCA_964451215.1 uncultured Acidobacteriota bacterium | reverse complement strand
GGACGGGCATTGCTACCCGTCCGGCTGGGCCGGGATGCCCGGCGCCGCCAGGCCGCGCTTCGCAGGAGGTGGCGGCCGGGGACGGCCGGCCGCCCAGCGAGCCCGAATTCGTGCTCAAAGACGTTTCCTTCACCATCGAGCCCGGCCAGACTGTAGCCGTGGTCGGGCACACCGGCGCCGGCAAGACCACCCTGATCAACCTGCTGCTGCGCTTCTACGACGTCCAGCGCGGGCAAGTTCTGCTCGACGGGGTGGACATCCGCGAGCTGGATCTGGGCCAACTACGCCGCCGCTTCGGCGTGGTGCTCCAGGACCCGTTCCTGTTCTCAGGGACCGTGGAGCGCAACATCCGCCTGGGCAGCCAGCACGTGCACCGGCAGGACCTGGAGGAGGCCGCCGCAGAGGTGGATATCGCCGGCTTCATCCACTCGCTTCCCAACGGCTTCCAGGAGGAGGTGCGCGAACGGGGCGCGACCCTTTCCACCGGCCAGAAACAGCTCATCAGCTTCGCCCGGGCCCTGGCGCACAGGCCCAGAATTTTGGTGCTGGACGAAGCGACCTCCAGCGTGGACACCGAGACTGAATTCCGCGTGCGTGATGCGCTGGCGCGCATGGTGGTGGGCCGCACCTCCATCATCATCGCCCACCGCCTTTCCACCGTGCAGCGCGCCGACCGCATCCTGGTGATGCACAAGGGACGGCTGCGCGAGCAGGGCACCCACCAGGAACTGCTCGCGGCCCGCGGCATATACTGGAAGCTGTACCAGTTGCAGTACAAGGAGCAGGAAATACGCCTTCAGACTCTTTGAAACCGGAATCCGCAGACGTACAGGCGCCCGCCAGCGGCAACGGGCAGGGCAAGCCCTGCCATTACGCAGCCGGCCTCTTGTGTGCCTTGCTGTTTTTTCCCCTGGCGTTCCAGCTCCGGCTGCCTCCTCGTCAGAGGCGGCAGCCGCCAGCGAAGGCGCAGCCGCAGGCTAAGCCGACTGGAAGCTATCCCGGGGAGGCGGGCGACCTGGAGCTGGCGCGCCGCTTCGCACCGGTGTTTTACCAGCGGCTGGCCGGACGGGACTCCCCGCCCCGCTTCGACTACATCACCAACTTCGATTTCGACGGGGACTGGATCGGCAACAACAACTGGGAACACGCGGCCGATCCGGCGTTCCCCATGCGCGCCTACGTCTACTACGCGGTCATAGAGACGGCCTCCCACTACTTCATCACCTACGCGGCGTTCCATCCCCGCGACTGGAGCCCCGCCCAGCCGGTGATCAGTACGGTCCTGGACCGGGTGCAGGAGAACGAGAAGTACGGCAAGTACCTGCCGCCGGAGCTGCGCCGGCAGGTCGAGCTGAACCACGAGAACGACCTGGAAGGAGCGCAGGTGATTGTGCGCAAAGCGGGGCCCGCCGGCCCGGAACAACTGGAGGCGGTTGAAACGCTGGCGCACGACGAGTTCCACCGCTCGTTCCCACCCTCCAGCACGCTGGCGCCCGCCAACACCGCAGAAAAGCCGCTCGAACTGGAGCAGGGGCATCCCGCGCTCTACGTCGAGGCGCTGAAGCACGGCATTCACCAGTACCCCTATGATCCGCGCCGCAGCCTCACCTCCGCTCTCGACGTGCCCGACGGCCCTTTGCTGGTCTACCGCTTCCAGGGAGTGGCGGAAGAACCACAGCAGGCCCGGGACAGCGTGGGCTACGACCTGCTGCCCCTCTACTCGACCTTCTGGCTGAAAGCCAGCGGGCTGAAGGAGCCCAACCTGACCTTCGGCGAAGTGCACGATTTCGGAGACCTGTTCTGCCGGCAGCTTCCGGAGGCGTTGTTGCCGCGGGTGAGTAACAACCTCTGCCGGCTGGGAACCACGGCCATCGCCTTGCGCGGCGACTTCGCCGGTAAGAACAAGGCCATGCTGCCCTGGGGCTGGCGCAGCCGCTCGGAAGCGCTCCTGGGTCCGGGCGAATGGTTCCTGAACCCGGCGCGCCTGATGAAGGCCCACTACCCGGAAGCTCCCTTCGACGACACCTACCTCAGCCACCCCTTCCTCGGCATTTTCCGCCAATGAGCACAGGCTTCAGGCTTCAGACCCTTGAACTTTGAACCTTGAACCTTAAACTCGCGGCCCGGCCGCTGCGGTGGGTCCGTGTTTGCTTGCGGCCGCGCTGCGCTGCTGTGTCCCTGCGGCTATAATGAGAAGCGGCTCCCGCCGGCTCCGCTGATGACCGACCCCTGTGCCCGTCCGCGAATCTTTCTCTCCGCCGGAGAATCCTCGGGGGACATGTATGCGGCCTGGTTGCTGGAGGCGCTGCGCGGGCGGCTGCCGGAGGCCGAGTATTTTGGCAGCGCCGGAGAGCGATTGCGCGCGGCGGGCTGCCAGGCGCTGTTGCGGGCTGAAGACATCGCCGTCGTGGGCCTGGCCGAGGTGTTGACGGAGGTGC